>JAFAKL010000242.1 GCA_019235445.1 Verrucomicrobiota bacterium
GTGACCGACGAGCAACGCGGCCGCCGGCCCATTTTCATCGCAACCCTCTGGGCCGGGGCCGGTTGGCTGTTTTTCCGCGTTGCTCGCTCGACCCGTATGGCTCACATACGGGCGCTTCGCTCGCGCCTTGAAAAACAGCCAACCGACTTCCGGCAATATACCTCTTATTTAGGGGACAGGACACTAGTAGTCGCGCTGTTTCGTCACGGCCGTTGCAAGAGCGTCTGATGCGACCGAAGCTTGCCCTCTCAGAACCTGAAAATCACTGATGAACTCACTTTTTCGCTTTGTCCTGATTCTAACCGCAGGGGGATTCTTTCTGGGTTCAGGGATTCTGGCCCATTCGGCAGGAGCACTACTCCCTGTAAAGGTAGAGATCCCCAGATCGGATCAGACACCACCATTTGATCGGGAGCGTCAGCTGAACGTGCCGGAGGGCGCAAAGATATCCGTGCTGGCCAGGATCGAAAGAGCACGGTTTCTAGCGGTGAGCCCCGAGGGCGACGTTCTCGTTTCGCAGCCGAGCAGCGGCAGGATCCTCATCATCAAACAATGGAGATCCCTGGAACACAAGGTTCATGAACTCATCGGCGGACTTCGCCTCCCGCATGGGATGGTTTTTCAACGGATCGGCGGCACGCTTTATCTGTATGTCAGTCAATCCAACCGGATCAGCAGATTCATCTATTCGAACGATTCGATCAGCCGGGCCAAGGAGGAGGTTGTGGTTCCGAACCTTCCTGACAGTAGCAGCGCCGGTCTCGGAGGAGCCTACGGCCACGAGCTGAAGAATATCGCGATAGGTCCGGACCAAAAGCTTTACGTCGATATTGCGTCTGCTACCAACGCGGATCCAGCCGATACCAGAAGCGACCCAATCCGCTGCGCCATTTACCGATATGACCTTAACGGGAAAAACAGGAAACTGATGGCAACCGGGATTCGGAACGCGGAAGGTCTGGGATTCCTGCCTGGAATGGATGAGCTGTGGGCGGTCGTGAATGAACGCGACGATATTCGGTATCCTTTCCAGAGCGCACGGGGCGCGCATTCTGCGAGTGAGTACGGTCGAGTGATACAATCGTATGTGGACGACCATCCGCCGGACGAGTTCATCCACGTGAAACAAGGCGCCAACTACGGCTGGCCCTTCGCCAACCCGGATCCGGACAAGGGATTGGATGATATGCCGTTTGATCCGGATTATGAGACAAATCCAAATTGGTCCAAATTTCCGGAGAGTGTCTTTACCAAGGTTGACAAAGGCATTCCCGCTCATTCCGCTCCGCTTGGTTTCTCCTTTCTGCAGGGAACCCGAGTTCCCGTTCCGTATCGCAACGGGGCAGCGGTGGCGTTACACGGATCTTGGGATCGAAGCCGCAAGACCGGGTACAAAGTTATCTTTTTTCCCTGGCTGCCTAGCGGAGAACCGGGCGTCCAGGCCGACTTGGTTACCGGCTGGCTGGACGACGAAACGCAACGCGTCTGGGGACGGCCGGTCGATGTCGTCCCTGATTCGGAAGGGAATCTGCTCATTTCCGATGATTATAGCGGGACGATCTACAAGCTCTCTTTTGCAAACTGAAACAACTGACCGGGGCACGCGCTTTCCTGCTGCTCTTGCTGTGCCAACGTCTGGCCAGCATTTCAGATTTTGACTTCCGTTTGGGCTGAGGGCTAATCTCTCCTTTCGTGCGGTTCTTTTTTCTCCATTTTCACCAAGGATTTGGCAATTTTGAGGGGATGCAAAATCTGGCGAGAACCGGGATGGTTCTAAGCGATCCAAGTACACCTCAACAGCTGAACTACCTCTAAAAGCGCCAATGACTCAGGAACGTCACCGTGGAACGGCAATTGGACGTTTTGTCATATTATTCGCGACCATCATGGCGCTCGTAAGTTGTCATAACCAGGCGCCTGCGCCGGAGTCTCAGCCCCCGCCTGTGACGATTGCCGAGCCGGTGCAAAAGAACATCGTTGAGTGGGATTATTTTACCGGGCGGACGGAGGCAGTGGAGAACGTCAACATGACTCCGCGGGTGAGCGGTTACATCGACAAAATCACCTTCAAAGCAGGGGACAGCGTGAAGAAAGGGGATTTGCTCTTTGTCATCGATCCGCGGCCTTACCAGGCAACCCTGGATCAAGCGAAGGCCCAATTCAGCGAGGCACAGGCGAATCAACAGCTCCAGGACGCGAATTTTGCGCGTCAAGATAAGCTTCGGCAAACCGGAGTCATTGCCAAGGAGGACTACGACACTGCGCTTTCCAACAAGAATCAGGCGGTGGCGAGAGTCCTGGCAGGACAGGCGTCGGTGGAAGCGGCGCAATTAAATCTGACTTTCACCCAGGTCACGTCTCCGATCAGGGGACTGATCAGCCGTGAACTGGTAACGGTCGGTAACCTGGTACAGGCCGATACCACCTTGCTGACCAATATTGTAAGTGTGGATCCGATCTACGCCTACTTCAATGTGGACGAGCGGTCGGTCCTCAATTACCAAAAACAGGTCCGCGAAGGAAAAATGACAAACGCCAGATCCGAGTCAGTGCCCGTTTATCTTCAGCTCGAGAACGAAAATGGATATCCGCACCAGGGAACGATCGATTTTATTAATAACCAGTTCGATTCGTCCACTGGGACTCTCCAGGTGCGGGGTCTTTTCCCTAACGCGGATAGAGTCCTGATCCCAGGATCATTTGTCAGCATTCGCGTTGCCGGAACGCCGCTCTATCCGGCTCTTCTCGTGAGTGATCGAGCCGTTGGAACAGACCAGGGACAGAAGTTTGTCCTGGTCGTCGAGCGGGATAATGTTGTTGCCGTCAAACCGGTTGAACTTGGGCCAGAGGCCGAGGGGCTCAGAGTGGTTCGAAGCGGGCTTACAGGCGACGAGGAGGTTGTTATCAACGGCATCGTCAACGCCCGACCCGGTTCAAAGGTCAGTCCGCAAAAGGGAGACATGAACAAATTCACCACCAATCAGCTTCAGTTGCGGACCAGTACGAAAACCGAACCGGTTGACAACGGAAAAGAGAAGGCGGGAGAAAATCAATCGCCGCAAGCGCAGGGGCGGTCGCCCGCTCAAGCCGGTCGCTCAAATCAACTAAAATCCGGCGGTAGCCGTTAAGGGCAGCGAGCCGCTATGAGATTTTCGCACTTTTTCATCGAGCGCCCGATTTTCGCGATGGTGATTTCGATTGTCATCGTTATCGCCGGGATGCTCGCTTACTTTTCGCTGCCGACCGCTCAGTATCCGGAAATTGCCCCGCCGACCGTCCAGGTTACCGCCACCTATCCGGGCGCGGATCCCAACGTGGTGGCTCAGACCGTGGCAACGCCGATTGAGGAACAGGTCAACGGCGTGGAAAACATGCTCTACATGTCGTCGCAATCCACTGCGGACGGCACGATGACGCTCACGGTAACATTCAAGCTCGGAACTGATTTGGATATTGCTCAGGTGTTGGTGCAAAACCGCGTGGCGATCGCGACGCCGCAACTCCCGCAAGAAGTCCGCAATCTGGGCGTAACCGTGCAAAAACAATCTCCGGATCTGATGATGGTTGTGCACCTGCTCTCGCCGGACAACACCTACGATCAAGCGTACATCAGCAACTACGCTTTCCTGCAGATTCGCGATCCGCTATCCCGACTGGAAGGGATAGGAAACGTGAACGTTTTCGGTGCGCGCGAGTACAGCATGCGAGTCTGGCTGGATCCCAACAAGATGTATTCTCGAAGTCTGGCCACTGACGACATCGTCGCAGCGATCCAAGCGCAAAATGTGCAGGTCGCCGCCGGGCGATTGGGTGCGGAACCGGCTCCTCCCGGAACGGAACTGCAACTGACGATCAATACTAAGGGTCGCCTGGTGACTCCGGAGCAATTTGGCCAAATAATCGTCAAGCGCGGCGACAACGGAGAAATCGTTTATCTGGCCGATGTCAGTCGCGTGGAACTTGGGGCGAAAGACTACAACATTTCTTCCTATCTGGACGGCAAACCTGCGGTGGCGCTCGCAATTTTTCAATTGCCCGGATCCAACGCGGTAAAGACCGCTCACGAAGTTCGAGCTCTAATGCAGTCCCTCTCCCGGTCTTTTCCGGCCGGGTTGAAGTACACCATCGTCTATGATCCAACGCAGTTTATCGAACAATCTGTTGAAGCTGTTATTCACACACTCTTCGAAGCTGTTGTCCTGGTTCTGATCGTGGTCCTCGTGTTCCTGCAGACGTGGCGGGCGACCATCATCCCGCTATTGGCCGTGCCGGTTTCATTGATCGGAACCTTCGCGGTCATGCAGGCATTCGGATTCTCGCTCAACAACTTGTCACTTTTTGGTCTTGTGCTCGCGATCGGGATCGTGGTGGACGATGCGATCGTGGTAGTGGAAGCCGTTCAACACAACATCGGGCTTGGAATGCCACCCAAGGAAGCTACGCAGAAGGCAATGGACCAGGTGGGCGGTGCCGTGGTGGCCATCGCCATCGTCTTGAGCGCCGTCTTTATTCCGACAGCATTTATCAGCGGGATTACGGGACAGTTTTATCGGCAATTCGCTTTGACGATAGCAGTCTCCACCTTGATATCGGCCTTTAACTCGCTCACGTTGAGTCCCGCGCTCGCCGGCATGCTGCTGAAGCCGAGAGGCGCGAAACGAGATCTCCTGACCCGGCTATTCGACGTTTTCTTGGGCTGGTTCTTCCGGCTGTTCAACAAGGGATTTGAGCAGACAGTGAAAGGCTATATCTGGGCAGTCCGGAGGCTCTTGCGCTTCGCCGCCATTGCGTTGCTGGTCTA
This sequence comes from Verrucomicrobiota bacterium, assembly GCA_019235445.1. Taxonomy (GTDB): domain Bacteria; phylum Verrucomicrobiota; class Verrucomicrobiia; order Chthoniobacterales; family JAFAMB01; genus JAFAMB01. Next base: position 4,802 of record JAFAKL010000242.1, read on the forward strand.
TGCAGGGTTCCTCGTGCTGACTTACTTCGGGTTCAAGACCGTGCCGGCAGGATTCATTCCGACGCAGGACCAAGGTTACCTGATCGTATTCGCGCAATTGCCGGACGGAGCATCTCTGCAGCGGGCCGAAGAAGTTCGCCAACAGATCTCGGAGATATCCCGTGGGGTCCCAGGAATTGCCCACACGGTTGAGTTTGCCGGTTTTTCGGCTCTGGATGGAACAAACCGTAACAACGCCGTGTCCACTTTCCTTCCACTTGCGCCGTTCGCAGAGCGGGTAAAGGATCCGCGTCTCAATGGGTTCGCCATTCTGGCTGCGGTGCGCCAGAAGTTCGCCAGCATCCAGGACGCGCGTGTGCTTGTCTTTCCGCCTCCCCCGGTTCGAGGAATCGGGAACGCCGGTGGGTTCAAGATCCAGATTCAGGATCGGCGCGGCGCTGGGCTCCCCGCCTTGCAGGCCGGGACCGATGCATTGATCGCCAAGGCAAGCTCCGGTCATGGGCTGGTCGGATTGTTCACCAGTTTCCGCTCGCAGGTTCCTCAGCTCTACCTTGATATCGATCGCAGAAAGGTGGAGACACTCGATGTTCCGATCGAATCGGTCTTTAACTCTCTGCAGGCGTATCTCGGCTCGACCTACGTCAACGATTTTAATTTCGTCAACCGAACCGACCAGGTGAATGTCCAGGCGGACGCCAAGTTCCGGATTCAACCCCAATCGATCAGGCAGCTCTATACCCGGAATAACAAAAATCAGATGGTTCCACTTGGCACCCTGATGAATATCCAGGAAATAACGGGACCGGATAAGGTGATGCATTACAACATCTATCCCTCCGCCGAGATCAGTGGAAACACTCTGCCCGGCGTGAGTTCTGGACAAGCCATCGAGACAATGCAGACTCTGGCCGATGAAACGTTGCCGAGTCAGTTTGGCTATGAATGGACTGAGCTCTCGCTGCAGGAAATCCTGGCCGGGAATTCGGCGCTCTACGTCTTTCCGCTCTGCGCGTTGTTCGTGTTTTTGGTGCTGGCCGCTCAATATGAAAGCTGGTCGCTGCCACTGGCCATCATATTGATCGTTCCGATGTGTCTTTTTGCCGCGATTACCGGCGTTTACCTGCGTGGCTCGGATAACAATATCTTCACGCAGATCGGATTTGTGGTGTTAATCGGGCTGGCCTGCAAAAACGCAATTCTGATTGTTGAATACGCGAAGCAGCAAATGGACGCGGGCCTAGGCCGCCACGAAGCCGCGATCGAAGCCTCGAAATTGCGCTTGCGTCCTATCTTAATGACCTCTTTTGCGTTTACTCTCGGAGTTTTCCCACTGGTGAACGCGACCGGCGCTGGCTCGGAAATGCGCCAGGCCATCGGCACCGCTGTCTTCAGCGGGATGATCGGTGTAACGCTTTTTGGTGTTTTTCTGACTCCGGTCTTTTTCTCCGTGATCATGAAGCTGTTCGAAGGCAAAAAAGAAAAACCGGCGGTATTTGAACTGGAGGGTGCCGATCAACCCGCGGCGCAACCTTAGTGCACCAAGTCCGTGACTGATATAGCGCGTTGCGACAAAATGGGCCGCCGGCAAGGCGGTCCGAGCCGGACTGTGCTAGGCGAAATCTAAATGTATCCCACGCGTCGAAGAAAGCCGGCTAACCGCGCCAGCATGCACTTTTCGGGTTGAGCTGATCTATGGAGCCAGGCACTCAGTATCACCTGAGTGACCCCTAGCTTGGTTGCTGTCTCTCGATCTGTTTCGACCGATTCCTTGGTATACCTTTCCAACGCATCCAGGACCTCATCCGTGCTCATAAAGCGCCCAGTGTTAGATCAAGCGGGAGAAATTGTCCATTTCTTTATATGGAAGTAGACTGTCTTTGCGGAATGGGAAAAGCTACTCGGGAGCAAAAACAGGGTAGATAGCGATTGACTTTCTGCAGTTGAGAGTCATTCTCATGAGAGATGCAGGACGCCGAGCTCCCATTCTCAACCGTTCACGGCTCTGATCGGATCAATGGTTCGAGCCAATCCAAGAGCTTACACCTTGGCTTTCAAGTCTTTCTCTGGCTCGCAGCAGTCATTGTGCTCGGGATTCTGGTCTGGCAAGGAGTCACTGCCAAAGGCGCTCCGGATCCAACACAAGCGCATACGAGCAAAACGGTAGCAATTCTTGATATTGCTGTGCTTGTCTTCCGGGAGGGGTTGGAGTGTATTTTAGTGCTTTCCGCAATTACCGCCAGCATGGTCGGTAACCGTCAAATTCATCGGCGTCCGATCGCGGCGGGCGCAGCGGTAGGTTTCATCGCGACTTTGGCTACGTGGGTCATCGCGGTTGGTATCGTCAGCAATCTCGCGCAAAATGTTCCTGCGCTTGATCTGCAGGCGGCGACTGGACTATTGGCTGTGATTGTTCTTCTGGTGGTGATGAATTGGTTTTTTCACAAGGTTTACTGGGGTGGTTGGATTGGTCTGCACAACAGAAAGAAAAAGGATCTGCTTCACAAAGCAGATGATTGTCGGATCTCGGAACGACATCTGGTTTTAGGCCTTGGACTCCTGGGTTTTGCTTCGCTGTACCGTGAAGGTTTTGAAGTCGTGCTCTTTCTGCAAGGTTATTATCTGCAAATGGGCGGGATGATTGTATTGGCTGGAGCGTTGATTGGAATTTTTCTATCCGCTTTAGTCGCTGTCCTCACGTTTGTGGCGCACAGCCGTTTGCCTTACCGCAAGCTGCTGATTTCCACTGGTGTTCTGCTTGGGTTCGTCCTTCTGATCATGGTAGGCGAACAGGCTCAGGAGATGCAGTTGGCGAATTGGATTCCCACCACCAAGATCGGGGCACTCGAAAATTTCACCCCAGACTGGATGGGTGTGTGGTTTTCTGTCTACCCGACTGTTGAGACTCTCGTCGCTCAAATGCTTGCCGCC
>JAFAKL010000365.1 GCA_019235445.1 Verrucomicrobiota bacterium
TCTTGTTTCCAGGCACTTCGTGCCAGGCTACTTTCGTTAGGTCCCTCCGGGACAGGCTACGCTCTTTCGTTGCAGGATTTTCCTTAAGTTAGCGCTTAGGGGCTTCACTCAGGTTCAGGGCCAGTGCCCCTCCGGGATGCCTTCTCTGGAGAGGCACCTAGGCCTGAAAATCGTCTTCGAAATGTCCAAACTCCAGGTAAAACCCCGGGCGATCGGACTGATTGGCAGCCATGCCTGCACAAGCCCAACTTTCGCGCAACGAACTGCCATCACTTAAGCCATTGATACAGCCGGATGGCATATCCCCTTGAATCCTACCGGCCCCTTCGGCCTTTCGGGCGAAAAACCATCCTAAATGCGCCTTATCTTCGCGCCATTCGGTCAGTCAACAAATCTTTGCACTGACCCTTTGCGCGGATCCCTCCGGCAACGGATTGCGACCCGAGCGCACAGTTAACGGCACTTATCTATTGTAATCATGGAAATTACTATTAAAGCAAATCGTCCGTGCGTCGTTCTCTGAGCTCAGAGGCGAATGCAATCTCAAAATCGACGATTTGCAACTGCCGGAATCAACACCAGGTCATTTGAGATCAATGAGAAAAAAAACTTATTCGAATCGAGATAAGCTGGTCGGCACACCAAACGGTAGGCCCGGGCCTTTTATTAAAGGAAACCCTCTTTACACACGGCACCCGCATTGCACGTGTCCCGCACTCGTGTTGACCGTAGGCCGGCTCGTCGAATATCCAGGGATATTTCCATGCCCAGTTCACGGTTATCAAAAAAGTCAGTCGATTTTGACCGACATTTAGCAGGCCTTAAGGTACCAATCGAGACGTTTTGCGGAGTCCATTCGCACGACGGATGCAAAGCGGGTTTGCGGGACCGGTTTTCCCTTTCTGGCAACGAACAATCGTTCTTTACTCATTGTCACCTGACCGGCTTTTCTGGAGTCAATGCCGGCCCAAACCAAATCAAACACCCTGCTCTTACCGTTCCCGGACATTTTCTCGGACTTGCGGGTGCGGTATGGAATTAAGCTAAGCCTCGCTGCTTTGCCTAACGCTATGGGCACCGTAGTAAGCCAAGACGACGATCACCGCTCCGCCGTTAATTATGGCGAGACTTTGAACGAGCATCCTGTTCGCAGCACCGGCTTGTCTCGCTTCCTCATGGCTCGTTCGCGCGCGAGTATTCGATAAGGGTCTTCCGGGATTTGGTTATCCATCGATGAAAAACCTTCGACGTCAGCAAGCTAGCTTAGCTAAGCCTTTCTGATGTTCAAGCCACAGGCGGTCCTCGTCTGCCAGACACAAAGGAGATTATGATGAATATCACGGCGATTAGGAGCAGCACATGAGCAATCCAAGCCGCCTCTCCAGCAACACCGCTGACGCCGAATGCTTCGGCTATCAGGGCAATAACCAAAAAGATGATCGCGTATCTTAGCATAATCGACTCGGACGGTCTCACGGGAGAACAGGAAATACAAAAAAAATCGGCTTCTTCATGGTGCTGCTCTGTTCGGCTCCTTGATCCATCTCGGGATTCATACTGTCCCGTGACATTTAGGCACGACAACAGCCGAAGAGCACTGATTTAACTCTCGACGCAGCTCAGTGTCGGAATCTTCGAAATCGCGATTTCTAAACGATCCTCCACGCTCTGGTGCCATTTTCTTCGTGATCGCAGGGACGCTCATTCATGACGTGAGCCCGTTCCTCATACCAGATCGGCGGATCTTCGTCATACAATCCAATGAACCGTTCGGCGACACTGGGGAAGGTTCCCAGAGCGACTCTTTTCGCAAGGTCTGTGGCGATCACCTTCTCTGTCCGATTCTCATCCAACAAACCAGCTTGCTTGCTCCGAACAAGATCCTTCGGAACTTCTACAGCCACCTGGCGTTGACCGGTAATCGGAAATGTCCGAGTTCCGCTCTTCGGGCTGAAGTTCAATTGGAGATAGAAAAATTGGTCGCTCATATTGCACGGACCTTTCTCCTGTTTTAGACGGACCGGGTAGATTGGCGCTTCATTTCCAAAAAATTCTTTCGCTGGATCAATCGCCTGGATGAGAGCCCTGGCCGTTCGAGACGGCACCGCTGGACAAGAGCCCGCGAAAGGCGAACGCCCTCCCCTTAGTCCCCGATCTAAGATTAGAGCAATCCAGGTCTGAAGTCCGTGGGATTCGGCGGTTAGGCGTCGGTATCCCGCACGGACTGCCTCTGAGTCAGTCCTTTATTCTCCGTCTTCCGTAAAACAAAGTTTCCGAACGATATCTGCTTAAGCCCGCGACTCTCTAAAAACCTGTCGCAAGCTTTACGGACAGATAAGATTTGACTGGGGCGCAGATCTTTGAATTTTCCGACCTCGCGGTTCGAATTTGAGCCGAGGGAACCAAGCGGCCTCTTTTCGGCAGATCTCATGCGCAAAACACTTTTATTGTTCATTGGCCCCTACATATACATCAAA
>JAFAKL010000516.1 GCA_019235445.1 Verrucomicrobiota bacterium
AGGCATTGAATCTACTATTTACTTAATCAAGTCCAGTGGAACCTTAACCTCATAAAACAAGTGAAAGGAAAGCAGATCTTCCCGTAATGGAATTCAAAGAATCTCTTCTATGAGCTGGCTGCACATCATTCACGACACGACCTATCGTTACCATAAAGCCGTCCGATTCGGCCCACATCGGCTTGTGCTTAGACCGCGCGAAGGGCACGACGTGCGCATCGAGGAGATGCGCGTGAAAATCGAGCCGGAATTTGAGCTGGAGTGGAGCCGAGATCTCTTTGGCAACTGCGTCGCTACCGCACATATCTTGCGTCCGGCGGAGCATTTGCGCATTCACAGCGAAGTACTTCTGTCCCAGACGGCGCCTTTTCCGCAGAGCCCGGCTCGACGCGATGCGCCCACCAGATTTCCCGTTCAATTCTCGGAGATTGAATCAGCGGTTGCTGCTGCTTACTTGGCAACCACCCATCCAGCCGATGTGGCGAAGGTGAAAGAGTGGAACAGTGCGACGATCGATCCGGCGATCGTTCATGACGCTGAGAAGATCGTAGCCGCGCTGGCCCGCAGAATTCGCCAGACGATCCAGTATCGCCGGCGGGCAGCAAGGGGTGTGCAGAGTCCAAGTCAGACGTTGTCGGCTGGATCAGGCTCATGTCGTGACATGGCGACGCTGATGCTTGAGGCGCTGCGGAGTTCAGGCTTCCCGGCGCGTTTCGCCAGCGGTTACCTGGTGGGCAGCGCCTCCAACGCTGGCCGAGCTTCGACACACGCCTGGGCTGAAGCGTACCTGCCCTCCATTGGCTGGATTGGCTATGACCCCATGTTGGGCGAAGCAACCGCGAGCAACCACATTGTCGTGGGGGTCAGCAATCATCCGCGCGGGGTCATGCCCGTGAGCGGCACCTTCTTTGGCGAATACGGTTCCTACCTGGGAATGAAGGTCGCTGTGCAAACCTCACGTTTTGCCGACCTGAAAACGCCTTCTCTTCGCTCTGTTGAACTCAGTCAAACCAAGTTCTAGTCGAAAAAAGGCAAACCTGGGTTCTTGGAGACAGCCACGGCTTTTCACTCGGCAGGAGGCAATTCGCCGCAAAGCGCGGCAATGGCCCCGCGCAAAGCCTCGAGGCTGGCGGGCTTTTTCAGAAAACAGTCCTTGTGCAGGTCAATCCCAAGTCCAATTGCGACCGCTTCGGGAAAGCCCGACATGAAGATCACTTTTGTCGAGGGTGTAATTTCAACTATTTTGCGGGCAAAATCCTTGCCGTTCATTCCGGGCATGACGAGATCGGTGATGAGCAAATCGAATCTCTCGCCCGCAGGCTTTCCAGCCATTTTGAGCCCTTCTTCACTGCTGGCCACCGCACTCACACTGTAGCCAAGTTTATCGAGGACGAGTGTCATGATGCTGCGGATCGAGGGTTCGTCATCGACCAGAAGCGCGCAGGGCCGGGCGCCAGTCTGAAAGGGGTTCGTCGGGAGGGATTCATCAGGCGGGTTCATGGAATTATCCAGTGGCGGGATGGAAGGTCGAGGCATCGCGATTCATCATGCTGTCTTAGAATTGCTCAGGGTGGCGCAGAGCTCAACCGCAGAGGCGATGTCGAATCCGACTGCTTCGGCTCTGACCGATCTGTTCCCAGAATTTCGGATGATACCGAAGACAAATAGGGTCGCCAAGCTGAAAGACCGATCCAAGTGCGAAGAGCAAGTAATGTCGGTGGGGACAAAAATGTAGCAGCTAAAAACCTTGTGCCATCCTCTTCGAATCTGCGAAAGGTGTGAAATCTGTGGTTTCAAATCCGGAATTTGGGTTGCATTTTAGCGGGCGCGGGCCTCACCTGGCTACCTTTCTGGCGGCCTATCTCACGATTGCTGGATGCGCGACACACCATTCGCCGCAGCCCCCGCCGGTTGCCTATCCTGCCGTTCCGGAGACGGAGCTCCAGGAGTTGCGAAGTCTTCCCCAAAGGCCCTACGGTCGTCTGGAAATAATCACCGTGGTGTCAGAGGTCGGGGAGCAGCTCGCTTCCGCCATCAACAACGCACGGCAGTCGGCAGCGCAGAAAGGCGCCAATGCCCTGGTTGTTCTCCGTGAAACTGAATTTCTGCAAAAGGCCGGGAAGCGAAAAATGACCGTCCGCAGGATCACCTACCTGGCCATCCACCGCCGTTGAGGCCGGCTGCAGCAAGCCGCCGACCCGCTTCCCAAAAACGCCGACCCGCCGACCCGCCGAAACCCCGACCGCATTACGTGGCCACCATGACGACAATGATGATCTCGCCGTCCCGCCAGTCGGGTCCGCGGATGAAGAGTGGACTTTCCTCCGCCACTTTCGCCTGAGTTGGCGTAAAGCAAACATCCCCACGCGTGGATCGCCGCATGAACGGGCGCAGCGAATCCGAGACCCAACACTCCTGAAAGGAGCAGCTGATTGGGTCAGTTTCTGCGCCTCGTCACGGGAGCGTTTACCTTCGGCCACCGGAAGTTCGGAACCGCTTCTTCACTCCGTGAACATGGATCAGTGGTGCAGATCCTGCGGAGGCAGTTTGTCGAGCCCTTTGAGCTTGATGACGGTCGTCTCTTTGCGATTTTCGACCGTGTCTTTCACCTTGGGATCTGCGGTTGTTGTTTTAAGAACTTCAGCCACATACTTCGCGCGAGGATCGGAAAAATCTGAGCGGGGAATGATGGTAATGAAGAACGCGAAACCCACACTCAGGGCCAGGATACCACCCCAGACCAAGCGAGGCAGTCCAAACAGCATCCGACAAGAAGCTTGGGTCGGCCCGCCTGCATCTCGCCTGATCCGTTCCATGATTTGTGAATTGAAGAACTCGGGATTCTCAAGCTCGCGACGATGCAGACCTTCACTGAGCAGGCCCTTCAATTTGAGGTACTCAGCTTTTTCCTGGTGAATGGAGGGGTGCTTGCTTTCGAAGGATCGCAACTCGTCTCCACCGAGCTTGCCATCAAGCCAGGCGGTAAATTTTTGCTCAAATGTTTTCATACACGTCTCGCAGCAGAATCTGTAATTTTTTCCGGGCGTAGAATAGTCGGGACATTACGGTGCCGAGGGAACAGTCTAGAATTTCGGCGATTTCGCTGTATTGCAAGTCTTCGATTTCCTTCATGACGATTACGGCGCGATGTTCAGGAGAAAGTTTCGCGATAGCTTCATCGATCCTCTGTCGAATTTCATTCTGTTCCAGTTTCAGGTGCGGAGGGGGGACAACCGACGGGGTCGTACGGGAGCCCGGTTCCACTCTGGCAGGAGCAATCCGGTCATCGAATTCCGCCTCGCCGCGGATACCTTTGCGACGAAGCGAATCGATCGTAACATTTGTCATGATCCGATAAAGCCAAGTATAGAAGGACGATTTCCCCTTGAACCGGTGGATCGATTTCCAAGCTTTCAAGAACCCTTCTTGAGCGAGATCCCAAGCATCTTGTTCGTTCTGGACCATCCCGTACACCATCATGAAGGCTTTGCTTCGGTAACGGATGACCAGTTCGTTAAAGGCGCTCGAATCTCCAACCTGACATCGCTGCACCAGTACACGGTCGTCTGGCTCGACTGAATCATTAGGACTGTGACCCGCCTCAAGGTTAGACGCGCGTTCGTCTAGTTCATTCAACGGCAGATTTCCTGGTTATCCGTCCTTAGGATCCGTATCGCCTCCGCCATTCGGCCCGAAGATCGCCCATCATGACGATGATGCTGTCCCGGACTTGAAAGAGACGCTCGTAAAGCTCCGCAAATTGCCGAGATTTCAGACTCCCGTCGTGACTCATCTGAGTCGCTGCTTCGACGGCGGTAGAGATTGCGCGAAGCGCCCGCTTCAGGTAAGCGATCGTCATACCGATTTCTTCGGTTTCATGGTCGCTTAGCGCGGCTGCCAGTTTTGCGCTGGCGACTGCCACGTGAGACGCCAGCTTGACCCCAAGAGGGCTCGAAGCGACGCTGGGAACTTCGTCAAAAAGCTGATCGATCCACACTGTCAGGGAAAACGCGCTTTGGTAGAGCGGGTGTGACTCGAAAACTTCCTGAGTCTGTTCCTCTCCCTCATCTTCCATCTCAAAATCGGGTTCAAACTCCACCTCTTCGACTTCTTCGGTTGGCTGATCAAGCAAATGGGTCCATCCCATCTCTTGGGCGATAATCTGGTCACGGTTGGGGTCATCGATATACTTCTCGAACAGCTCCATGTAGCGCTCTGTTTTGCTATCTTGCTGCTGGAGGAACCTCTCCCAATCGTATTCATCCCAAGCTCGCTCTGGCTCATCGTAGAAATCAGCCATACGCCGTTCTTTATCTCAGGTTATCGGAACCTGCAAAGCTTTTGTCGCGCATTGTCTGCAGGCGAAGCTGACCACAGGCGGCATCAATGTCACTTCCTTTTTCCCGCCTGATGGTGGCATCCAGACCGCTCTGACGGAGAGCGCGATAAAAGGTCTGCTGTCTCGTTTCAGACGGACGCTTCCAGTCCAGGCCTTTGACTGTATTATAAGGGATCAAGTTAATTTTGGCCTCGAGCCTTCTCGCCAGCCTGGCCAGCTGCACGGCCTGCTCCAGCCCGTCGTTCACATCCTCGATCAAAATATATTCAAACGTAATCCGCTGGCGTTTCTTTTCGCAGTAGTATGCGCAGGCGTCAATTAAGGTCACGAGATTAAACCTCCGATTGATCGGCATGATCTTTTGACGGATCTCGTCGGTGGCCCCATGGAGAGACACTGCCAGGCGAATCTGGAGCGGCTGATCGGCCAGGTCACGGATCCGAGGAGCCAGGCCGCTCGTCGAAACCGTGATATGCCGCGCCCCGATACCGATGCCCCAAGGTGCTCTGATGATTTCAATCGCCTGCAAAAGGCTTTGATAATTGGCCAGAGGCTCTCCCATCCCCATAAAAACGATGTTGTTAACCTTCTCGCCGCTCAGAGCCTCGACTCTCAGGACCTGTTGAGCTATCTCTCCAGGCTGCAGATTCCTCGTCCATCCCTCCAGCCCGCTCGCGCAGAACTTGCATCCGTAGGCACAGCCGACCTGGGTTGAGACACAGAGTGTTTTGCGATCCGACGCGGACCCATACAGTGCCGGGCTCGCAGGAATCAGGACGGATTCAATGAAACTATTATCCTCCAACGCAAAGAGGAATTTCTGGGTCGTATCGCGTGAACCCGTTTTTCGCGCGCAAATCAGCGGCTTCAAAAGGAAATGGCGGTCGAGCTCGTCCCGGAACCGTTCGGACAAGTCCGACATCTCGTGAAATCGGGAGATCCTCTTCTGGTACAGCCATTGAAGAACCTGTTTTGCCCTGAAAGACGGCTCATTCCGGGTGGCAGCCCATGCCTCCAATCCAGAGAGCGTGAGGTCGAAAATCGACGGCTTCTTGTCCATTTCCTCAGCCTGAAGCATCACACATCTCAAAGTGGGATCAACTCGTTGCACAGGAGACCGGAGACAGGAGACAGGAGACTGGAATCAGGAGTCAGGAGTCAGTATCAGGGGGACGGGAATTCCGGAGTTCCCGTCTTCTGACTCCTGACTTCTCTGAAACAGCGAGGTCTGCCAAGGGCGAGTTTCTTCTAGAATCTTCACGCGCTCGCCCGTTGGGTGCTCCTGACTCCTGTCTCCGGCCTCCTGCCTCTCAATCGTTCGACCAGATAGAAGCTGACCGGAATCAAAAAGACCGCGATCAGGATGGCGGCCAACATT
>JAFAKL010000325.1 GCA_019235445.1 Verrucomicrobiota bacterium
TTCGACTAACTGCCCGTGTGTGTAAAGGAATGCGCGTTTCCCCTCTGCGCTATCGCTCTCGCCGACGATATCGCCGCCACTGTTGATTCCTCGAGCGTAACTCGCATTTTCGAAGCCAGGCAATGTTCCTAAATCTTTCAGTTGCGAACGATCAAAAACAAATGCATGAGCAGGTCCGTCCGAGGTGTCGCTATCGCCCACTACTAAACCATTCTTGTTGATGGCCAGGGCCTCCCCATTCGTTCCTCCTAACGTGGCGAGGTCGGTAGTACTACCGTTTGCAAACAAAAAAGCGTGGAACGCGGTGCCGCCGGCGCTCCGCCGGCCCACGATCTGATCGGAGTCATTGATAGCGTAAGCAGTCTCGAGGGCATCTGGCACGTTTGAGCTACCGAGGCCGAGATCCTGCACCGAGCCGTTGGCAAAGAGTACCGGGCGATGATTTTGGGCGCCGCTTTGGCTATCGCCGACCATCTCCCCCTTGTTATTGATTCCGAAAGCCTCGCTGGTGAACGCGCCCGGGAGCGTGCCGAGCGAGGTGATCGGTTGATTTCTGGAAAATGCGAAGGCCAGCAGGTTCCCGTTCCGGTCCTGGCTGTAACCGGTCACCTGCCCGGCGTCGTTGATGGCGCAGGCGGCATTGATCTTGCCTGCGAAAGAGCCGACATCCACTATCGATTGGTCCGAAGCCGAATAGAGGTATGCTCGATAATCATCCCCTTGAAAACTATATCCAACAACCTCTCCCTTGCTATTAATTCCGAGCGCTACGCTATTGGCACCTCCGGCCGTAGGAACGCGGGTGATGCGATAATGGTTCTGCGCCAACGCTGCACTAGAGAAGCACATCGCGCCGAACAATCCCAGGAATCTAAGTACCAGCAAGATCCGTGGCGCGTGGCTCTGGAGTCCACTGACGGGATTCAATCGAATGATAAACTGATGTTTCATAGACTAACTCTTGGTTGGGGAAGGCACCTCTATCTCGGATCTCACCACCCTCACGGCATGCTTCTCCGGCTCGATCTGAGACCCATACGTACTAGCATAAACCTGTGTGAATTCGGCGCCAAAAAGGAGGATTTGCGCGGAATAATAGATCCACAGAAGCAAGGTAATAAGTGAACTGGCAGCACCGTAGGCCGAGCCGGCTGCACCACTACTCAAGTAGAGGCCGAGAAGAAATTTGCCAATGACAAAGAGGACTGCCGTCAGGGAGGCGCCAATCCATACATCACTCCAGGCGATTTTTACATCGGGTAGAAAGCGGAAAATCATGGCAAAGAGGAGTATGACCATCCCGAGATCAAGAATGAGGAAAAGGGCGAGAAACAGAACATGTCCTCCGGGCAATATAGTTTGGAGGTAAGCGCTAAAGATTCTAAGAATACTCTCTAGAATGAGAGAAACCAGTAGCAGGAAGCAAACTCCAGCCACCATGGCAAAAGATAAAAAGCGCGCTCGCAAGAAGGTCCATACCCCGGAACCCGGTTTCGCTTTAACCCGCCAGATAGTGTTTAAAGCGTCTTGCAGCTGACCGAACACTCCACTGGCGCCAAAAAGCCCTACTACCACTCCGACAATCGTGGCGACCATACCGCTCCGCGGTTTTGCCGCGCTCGCCGCGATGTCCTTAATGACTTTGATTCCGCTCGGATCGATCACGTATTGCAATTGCCCGATGATTTCGTCTCGGGCATGTGCGCTGCCGAAGAACAGGCCGAAAAATGCTAAGAGTATCAGCACGAGCGGGGCGAGTGAAAACACCGTGAAATAGGCCAAAGCCGCGCCGGTTTGCGGGCATTTATCTTCCACCCATTTCATTGCCGAAGTCTTTAACAGCAGCCAAAGACCCTTCTTTGAAGTGCCCGGAGCCACGGACGTTTTTTCTTGCCCACTGTGACTCAGTTCAGCTTGAACCCTCGGATTGCTCGTCGGGGTCACATCGTCTGGAAGAACTACTCTGGCCATTGAACGCTTTCTCGCTTGACCGATCTCCGCGCTCCAGGATCTGACTTGTCGCATTAATAAATTCGCACCCACCGCGACCAGTAATTCCAATCCCATCGAGAAGAAGTTGAGCCTTTTTTTTGGCTTCCTGCCGAGTTTAGACGAGACCTTCCGGGAGTGATATTCATTGTCTTTAATTTCCCCAGCCTGGCGATGGCGATGCCGTTTGGGCGCTCGCCGGGTAAAGTTCCAGGCCAGGATCGCGCCGAGGCTAATCCACAGAGAAATGGGATTGCGCAACATGCGCCCCAGAGGTTCGAGAGCCGGTTGGCGAAGCAGATTTCCAGGCGAGTCGGCGCGCTGCGGATCAGGTACTCCCGTTGGATGCACTGCCTCTCCACCTCCTCTGTTGGGATTGCTCATGTTTATCTTGTCTTTACGAATGAATCCCTGAACATTCGCAACCGGCTCCGACTTTGGCTGTTTACGATTTCAACTAGGCAAAAGTTGTCGACAGTCGGAAAGGTGTCTCTCCACCCCTAAGCATTCCGCGGGGTTTAACGAGGGATTCCTTGCAGCGTGCAACTGTTCAGTACCCTCTTCGGCAGGAAACGCCGTGGCAATGGAAGAAGCCCGGGGAATGCCAAAATCGTGCTTTTCCATTTCGGGCGAGATAGGCAAATTTTGCCGACCGCCGGCGGGAACTCGCGTCAAAAACTTGGCTGGAACCGGTAGACAACGCAATTAAACGAAAAAATTTGATTTATGCTGCGTTCATTTTGAAGGAGTTATGAAAGAACCAGAGGGCTGATCTTCGTCTTGGCATGCGCCGTGCTTCAAGATGCCAAAGTGAACATGGCCAACACCGCTGGATTAAGATTCTCTGGAACTCCGAACGACAAGGTTGCTTCTCTCGCACCGGACGAGGTCGTGTTTGAGCGTTTGCTGCAAACCCATCTTCCCCGTGTTCGCTTCATCGTCGACCGGATCAAGCGGAGGTTGCCAAGTTCAGTCGACGCTGAGGATTTGTACAGCATTGGAGTGACCGGTCTTGTCGCCGCCGCGCGGAATTATCAACCGGACCAAGAGCGAAGTTTCGGCAGCTACGCCAACACTCGAATTAAGGGAGCGATCCTGGACGAATTGCGGCGGATGGATTCCATGAGCCGCAGTAAGCGCTCCAAAGCCAGGCAGCTCGGAAATGTCATTTCCAAGTTGGAACAAGAACAGGGCGGCAGCGTTTGCCGTGATTCACTCTGTGCCGAAATGAATTTGACCGAGGGAGCGCTCGCGGAACTACAGGAAGACGTTCGCGAAGTGCGATTTATCTCCCTGGATGAGGATCAAGGGGAACTGGAGGACCAGTCCTTGCACGATATCATCCCGGATGATTCCGTGTCATCCGCTTTGGATATGCTGGAGCGCAAGGAAATATTATCACTGCTAGCGCAGAGAATGGCCAAACTGCCGGAGACACCGAAGAAAGTTTTGGCTATGTACTATCATGAGGGTATGAAATTGTCGGAGATCGCCGCGTGCTTCGGACTCACTGAATCCCGCATTTCTCAGATCCATACTCAAACGGTTGCCGTGCTTCGAAGCTATCTGGCTAATATGCTGGCCTGAATTTTCTAATGGAGATCGGGTACTATCGCACGCTGGATCCTTCTAAAAAACTTATGATTAAGCTCGGCCCAAATACGGAAGAATATCTACCGCCGGTTAGAATGCTCGAAAAATTTCCTACTGCGGCATACGTTGCCAGACGGTTAAAAAAATTAGGTTGGGATTCTTCCTACGGAAAATCTCTTCTTAATACATTCAGAGACGATCTGATCCGGGAATGCGGACACGACTTTTCTGAGGTCCTGCTACGTTTGCGGCTTGTTTCATCGTGAAGCGAACGGCACTGGCTTCTGGGTGCATGAGTAATGTAGCAGCGATTCCCCCACTTTTTGGAAGCCGCGCTAATTCTCGGGAATAAATGCGGGGTCGATCCAGTATTAACTGGAGATGAACATTCTTGCATTTGGAGTCGGAAATTTTGGCGGGCCGGATTTGCTAATCATTCTTTTGATTGTTCTGGTGCTTTTCGGTGCCAAAAAGTTGCCTGACCTCGCCCGGGCCTTGGGTCAGAGTATGAATGAATTCAAAAAAGCTCGGGCGGAATTTGACCAGGTGTTGCGCGATTCCGGCACTCTACCAGATCAGCAACAGCGCGTCCAAGCCGCACGGCAAATAACTCCGCCGCCGTCCTAGTCCCGGGGACAGTACACTAGCTGCATTTGCCACCCGAGCTAAGGTCTGCCATCTACGCCCCGAGCGCCCTCCTCACTCCCCGCTCCAATTCGAGTGGAAATGGACGATGTCCGGTCCAGCCGACAAATCCGTCCGGGCGTATCAGCGCGGCGAGCCCACCAGCAACCTTCCAGGAATTCCAAAGTGACCCTTTCGATGATGCGTCGCAGTAGGCATCGGTCCGCTTGGCAGCTTGACTGGATAGCAGAGGTACGATTTTCAAATCATGGATACCGGCGAACGATTGGGCCACTCGCGCAACGTCCCAGCCGGGGAGCCTGCCGTCATCGAAGAGCAGCAAGACCGGTTGGGGACCCGCTAAATCCGATAAACGAAGCGAGCTGCCGTCCGGCGCGATCAGGTCTCCATCGGGGGCTCGACGTCCGACCCAAGCGCCGATTCCACTGACGATCGGTGAATTTCTATAATCAGCGTCCAGCATGCCTATCTTCGGAGCAAAAAAGGAGATCAGGCCCAGCCGCGGCCCGTTGCGGACCAAAGCTCCAAAGGCTTTCTGCACCAGGCTTGGCGCGAACAACCCAAATCTGGTCAGAAAATCGGTATAGCGATCCACGTTATTGATCACTGCTGCGCGACGTTCCACCTGGTAAGAGGCCAGGAGGGGTTCAGTTTCCGCACCAGCGAGGATGCGAGCAAGTTTCCAGGCCAGGTTATGGACGTCCTGAATACCACTGTTCATTCCCTGGCCTCCCGCAGGACTATTGATGTGCGCGGCATCACCGGCGATGAGGACGCTTCCATGCCGGAAATGCGGACTCGTGCGGCAATGAATCTGAAAGACGTTAGACCAAAGGTGTTCGTAAGTGCCAGGGCCAAAGAGCAGGCTCACTCGGCGATCGATGGCGGAGTTCTCAAGTGCGGTCTGCTCCGTCTCACCTTGCTCGAGGGTCGAAATGATTCGCCAACATTCGGGCTGATAACGTAGCGCTGCCAAGGCAAGGTTCCGTACAGGTGCCAGCCGCGGCCAGGGAAGTTGGTCTCTCTCATCCCGCAGGCGGACATCGGCCAGCATTACTCGAGTAGGATAAGTTTTCCCCACCAGTTCCCAGCCCAGCGATTTGCGCACCATGCTATGGGCACCGTCGCAACCAACCAGATATCGGCCGCGGTAAGTTTGAACCGCACCGTCCGGACTCGAGACCCGCAGCGAAACGCCATTCCCGTCCTGCTCGAAACTCAACGCCTGATGTCCAACCATTGTTTCGGTCAATCCTCCGGCTTTCACTGCTTCCAGAAGGAGCGCTTCCGTGCGATCCTGCGGCAGGACCAAAACTCCAGGGACAGCACTCAAACGGGCAAATGCCCCAAGGCCGATCTGGGCCGCGGGCTTCGTCTGACCGGCGATCCAGACATTGACGCGGGTTAGCAAAACGCCTTCCGCCAGAAAACGGTCATAGATCCCCCAGCTGCGGAAGATTTCCAGGGTACGGGGCATGATGCCCAACGCTCGAGAATGGGGATCCGGTTCTGCTTTTGCCTCGAACAGCGTTGAGCGCACGCCTTGACGCGCCAATCCCAGCGCGAGAGACAAACCGACAGGACCTCCTCCAACGATGAGGGCAGGTGATTCATTCATAACTGGATCCGCGGCGATAGATCAATGCACTCAATCTAACCTCACATCTTCCGGCGGCAAGAAATCCACTGAGCAGTTTACAAACGAATTTTATCGGAAGTTCTCAGCCGGCTCAAAAGCTGGGCAAGACCCAATTTTCAAGATGACGAGAGATGAACCAATGTCCGGAGAGACTGGCAGATACGTGGAAGCCAATGTGGAATCGATTGCCGCACCGCTCAGCGCGGGCCCGCAAGAAGCGACGCTATGAACAGACTGGCTAACTCTGTTTAGATCGTCCGATCAATATTCTGAATTCACTTTGTATGATACGCTGTTAAGGATAACAGTGGTCCCGCTCGCCTCGGAACCGCCATAGCCTGGGCCGTATATCTCGACAGGTACTTGGGTCAAGACCATTTCGTCGTTGCTATAGCTATTGTTCCCCTCGTCTGGGATGTCAACTATCCCATAAAGTCCGCCGTTAACCGTGCAATTGCTCACTACTGATGAACTGACCTCGTAAAAATAAAATCCTGTAGTGTAAATATCGTTCGATTTCGGATCCGGGGTGACGACAATCTTGTCAATGGTTATATCGTGCATGTGTTTGTGCAGGGGCCCTAGCGATACTGCGTCAACTCCGACCCCGAAACTGTTTAACGTCCCGTTCTGGACGGTAA
>JAFAKL010000424.1 GCA_019235445.1 Verrucomicrobiota bacterium
TCGAGAAGCTTGAGCGTGCCCGCAGGCGGCTGGAACAAATCAAACCAGGACGGTCGAGATTCGAATTCGGCGTTTCGAGCAAGAAGCGCTGCCACCTGCGCTTGAGGCCCACCAGACAATTACCGTGGTGGCGGTGAGACGAAGAGATTGAGCTGCATCGACTGAAAGAGCGCGAGCATCAGCGGATTGGCACTTGCCGCCATCAGCAGCATCTGTTGCGCGGCAAGCGTCCCGGTGGTCGGATCCATGATCCCGGGGTCGAAGGTATACATGGATTCCGGTGAAAAACCCGGGCTCGGGTTGAAGAGCATTCGGACGAGTAGAACTTGGTAGTAAATCAGGTTCTATTAATAAGTCACGTCAAAAACGTCGGGCCACGATAGAAATTTGCGCTCACTCGGCCGCTTCAGGCAAACTTTCTTTCAGGAAAGCTCCGCGGATCGATTTGAACAAAAAAGTCGGCCAAAACGCCCCAGGGAAAAGCACCGCTCAGTCCGAGATCTTCTTTTTGAGCCCCAAAAGCGGTTCCGAGGAGCTTTCGGACCCATCTTTTCATATTGCAGGCGGCGGCAATGAACTGATTTTGGAGATCCACCTTTGCGAATCCTTTGTAGCGGGCACGCCGCAGGCCGTGGCTGCGCACTAACTCACTAATGGTTCCCTCGATCGCATTTCGTTGGTGCATTTGAAGCTGAAATTCTTCGCTCTGTTGGTCGCGTCGTCGCTGCTGCAGCGCTTCGTGGTAGGCTCCTACCAGAATCGTGCGATGAGGTTGAGCGCTCGGGACGCAGGCAGCTCTATGCGCGCAGTCATGACATTGGCTCCCGAACTCAAAACGATAGGTGACTTTAGCGCTTTTCTCCTCAGTCAGTTTACTGCAGTTGGTGCTGGTCTTTCCATCCGGACAGACCGCTTTTCGCTCAGTAATGCTGATATCGAAGGCTTCGATTCGGTATTCCTTTTCTAACCCGGCGCGAGAGGCGCTTGGTTGAGCCGGTCCCACCAGTTCCCACCCGGCTTCTTTGGCTTCCTGGATCGCTCGTCCCGAGATGTATGCCCCGTCCGTGTACATTTCCGTCGGCTGTTCTAGGCCCAAAGTCTGTTGTTTTTGCAGTGTTGCGGGCAACCCGGCATCATCGCTCTCGGTGGCTCTTTGTGTAACAACGGAGGTAATAAAGCTGCTCTGGTCCTCTTGGGAAGCTACCGTCTCGGCCACCTGCACTTTGTAACCCACCCAATCCTTTTTCTGTTTGCCCTGGCCTTTAGCCGACCACTGTGCGTCGGGATCATGGGGATTTGTCACCACCCCGGTTGCATGCACTTTGACCGACTCGATTTTCCCGCTTTGCTCTACCTCATACTGTTGGCTAAAGACCTCGCGTAACAGAGCGACCCCTTTCGCCTCCCGAACCTCGGCCCCCAGCGCCTCGAGCCACTCCAAGAGGCGCAAACAATCCGCGCCCGCTTGGCGGCGTTTGGATTGCAAGGTCTCTTCAGCACTTTTGTAGTCAAGCTTGCTCTCGACATAACGTTCCCAGAGCTGTGCCCAAAATTCCGGACGTTCGTCCTCGTTAATTTCCCATCGAGCTCTTCCAGCGCCAAAGCAAGCGTTTCACGCACACATTCCAAGGCGCTCAACCGGGCGACTGCTCCCAGTATATGCGTAGAGTCCAAGCGTTGCTTTGAGCGCTTGGCGATAAAGCCTTCCTCTTCTAAAGCCTCCAACACCGCTCGCAGGGCGAGGTCGCTCTTTCCAGCTTCCAATAAGCGTTGCCGAAAATGCACCAATGTCGTCGGGTGGAATCCATCTGCCCCAAGCTTCAGGTTTAACGCCAGCTTCCAACCCAGATGATATTTCACCAATTCGGCCGCTTGCCGATCCGGTACCCGCTCCAAAAACTGAAAGATCAAGACCCCTAGTAACACAACCGGTTCGATCCCAGGTCGCCCGTTTTCTGGCTCGTAACATTCCGCCAATTCTTCCCGGTGGCTCGCCAGTAGAGGCCAAACTTTCGTCGCGAAGAGCTTGTACTTATCTTTATCGTCAAACAGATCGGCTGCGATCGATCCGAGGCTCTCAAACAGGGAGCCCTGCACGTCAAACGTCGGTAGACTCATCGATGCCGCGGATTGTACAAAAGATCCCGAGAGACATCCAGCATAACATTTCAAAAATATGCTTTTTCAGCAGAATCTACATGTACATGTTACATGTTATTGTGCGCCTCGGCGACTCTGACCTGGCTCTGGGGCGCTCTCACCCTTCAAGTTCGGCGCCGACCTCAGACGCTTCCCCGACCAGCTCTACGATCGGCAACTGCCGACTGATTTGATAGCTTTGCAACGAGCCGGATCGGAGAGAAATTTGCCCATCTGTCAGTTAGAAAAACCTCTGCAGAAAGGCCCCCGTCGATGTGCTCACGCTGGGAAGCGGCTGGCTAGGCGCCGCCTCTTGCCAGCGTTCCGGTGTTAGGGCCGGAGTCCTTCGTTGCGCAGCACCTCGGCCATGTGCCACAGCGCCTTGTTAAGCTTGAGATCCTCATTAATGCCTTTGATCGCTCGGCTCTTCGGCATCTGGCGGCCATCAGGCCGACGGCGGCTTCTATCTCGTTGTCCCCCTTTCGTAATGTTCTCCTGAATGGTGTTCAGGGTGGTCCAGAGATCCTTTGCGCCGTCTCCATATCGTCGCGGATTAAGTAGCATCGAAGGATTCACCGGAGCTGTGTTCAGGTCCTCCCAGCGCTGGATTGCTGCGCCCGTGGCAAGCGCCAAACGCTCGGTATTGGTGAGAATCCGATCCTGAAACAGTTTCACTTTGTCCATGATCTGAGGAACCGCTTCCAGAATTGCGAAGCTGGCGTTGATTACCGATTCAGGAGTGAATCCGACATGCTTGATCGAGATACGCTGGAACGTTGCGTCGGCCACAACCATGCCGTTCAAGCAAACCATCCGAAGTAGGCCGCAATGGAGTTGGTAGGCGCTGCTCTTGTCGTGACTGTTAAGAAGCACGATTTCGGGTCGCACTTCGTTATTTGCCCAAGTCTCGAGGTTTTCCGCCCGCGCAAAGCGGATAAGATGCTTCTGAAAACCTCGCCGGGTTTCGGTGCGAACACTTTGCTGTTCCGCACGAACAGGTAGCCAACCGTGGTCCCGCATGCCTTCGAGGACCGAAGAGGTCGGCAAAAAGCTGTAACGGTCGGAAACGTCCGCGACCGGCTGAGAGGCGAAGATGCTCGCTGCGCGGTTTCGCAGTTCGTCGTTGTTGAGTGCCAGTGAATGAAGTTCGCTTGAGGACTGAAAAATATGGTGTGCCATATTTTTTGGCCGAAAGCG
>JAFAKL010000477.1 GCA_019235445.1 Verrucomicrobiota bacterium
CTGGAAGCGCAAAACACCACAGCATGGGGCGCAGCCATTAAGGAAAAATCCTACAACGAAAGTATCCTGTCCCGGAGGGACCAAACGAAAGTAGCCTGGCACGAAGTGCCTGGAAACAAGAGAAAAGTGGACCCGTCCTGGAGGGACGGTTGATAGGTTGATCACGGATGAATTCCCTTTTGCTTTGCGATGCTACCGAGACCGAGGAAAGAAGAATGACACATTTGGAGGAAACCTTGATTGACCTCCCTACGGGACTAGACGCGTCTTTTTTTTCCCCAGGCACTTCGTGCCAGGCTACCCTCGTTTTAATCCCTCCGGGATAAATGCGCTGAACTTTGACTTCTGCCTCAACAGATTCGCGGGAGCTGCTCGCCGGAAAGCATATCCACGATGCGGATGCCGCCGATCCGCGTTTTCATACAGACAAGGCCGGGATGATCGTCGGTCACCGACCCAATCACCATCGCTTTCTCGCCCAGCGGGTGAGCTCGCATGGCGGCAAGAACGGGAGCGAGATCGTCCGCAGAGACGATGGCCAGAAGTTTTCCTTCATTGGCGACATAGAGCGGGTCGAGCCCGAGGATCTCGCAGGCGCCTTTGACCTCTTCGCCCAGTGGAATGTTGGCTTCTTCCAGGTAAATACCAACGCGGGCGCGCTGAGCGATTTCGCTCAGCGCACTGGTGATGCCGCCGCGGGTTGGATCTCGCAAAACATGGATGTCCGTGGCGGCGGCCAGAACGGTGTGCACAAGACCGTTCAAAGCGGCGGTGTCGCTGGCGATCTCAGTTTCGAACTCGAGTCCCTCGCGCACTGACATGATAGCGATCCCGTGAACCGCAATTTCGCCACTGACAATGACTTTATCTCCGGGTTGAGCGCGCCCCGGATGGATATTCACTCCGGCAGGGATAACGTCAATCCCGGAGGTATTAATGAAGATTTTGTCCGCCTTCCCGCGGTCTACCACCTTGGTGTCCCCGGTTACCAGAGCGACCCCAGACGCTGCCGCCGCCTCTCGCATGGACAAGACCACGGCCCAAAAATCGCGCATGGGCAGGCCTTCCTCTAGAATAAAGCCGGCCGACAAATAAAGAGGACGCGCGCCGCACATGGCCAGATCGTTCACCGTGCCATGGACAGCCAACTTCCCGATGTCGCCGCCCGGAAAAAAAATAGGACTCACCACAAACGAGTCCGTGCTGAAGGCGAATCGGGTGCCGGCCTCGGAAAAGACCGCGCCATCGTGTTGAACATCTAAAAACTCATTACGAAATTGGGGGAGCAAAACCTGTTGGATGAGTTGCTGGCTGAGTTTTCCGCCGCTCCCGTGAGCCAGGACGATTTCCTGATATTCAGTGAGCGGCAAAGGACAAGCACCCATCAGGGCGCCTGGATCATCGCCGTTGCTTCTCTCGCGGGATGTTGCGGTGCTCTCAGGCAACATCTTCAGCCCTCGATGCGAGATAAAGCAGATTCCGCCACGCTTTCCTCCTGTTGCTGCAGATGTCTCCCGTACGCGTAGTACGCTGCACAGGCTCCTTCCGCGGAAACCATCGTCGCGCCGAGCGGGTGGTTGGGAGTGCAATCCTTGCCGAAGGCAGGGCAGTCGTGCGGTTTTTTAACCCCTTGTAAGACCAGTCCGCTGATGCAGATGGAAGGCTCTTCGGTGTCAATTTCTTGCAGGGCAAACAAGCGTTCCGCGTCATGGGCCTCAAATTCAGCTCGTAACCGGTAGCCGCTTTGCGGGATTGATCCAACGCCGCGCCATTTTCGGTCACAAACCTCGAAGACAGAATTCACCAGGTCCTGCGCCACTTTGTTGCCTTCGCGTTTCACGACGCGCGGGTACTCGTTCTCCACCTCGGCGACGCCCGTCTCAAGCTGCCGCACCGTCATGAGAACTCCCTGAAGGATATCCAGCGGCTCAAACCCAGTGATGACGATCGGGACGCGATAGCGCGCGGCGATGGGTTCGTACTCCTGATAACCCACCACCGTGCAGACGTGGCCAGGCCCAAGAAACCCCTGCACGCGATTGAGCGGCGATTCCAGAATGGTTGCCATCGCCGGCGGCACCAGAACGTGTGAGACGAGGACGGAGAAATTCCTGATGCCCTGTTTTTGAGCCTGCCAGACCGACATCGCATTACCGGGTGCGGTGGTTTCAAAGCCGATGGCAAAAAAGACCACTTGTTTGTGGGGGTTGGCGCGAGCGATTTTCAATGCATCGATTGGCGAATAAACGATCCGCACATCCGCTCCTCGCGACTTCAGCACCAACAGGTCAACCTTCGAACCGGGCACCCGGAGCATATCGCCAAAGGAACAGAAAATGACATCGGGCCTTTGGGCGATCGCGTGAGCCTTGTCGATCATCTCAAGGGAGGTGACACAGACCGGACACCCGGGGCCATGGACGAGTTCCACTTCCTTCGGGAGCAGA
>JAFAKL010000010.1 GCA_019235445.1 Verrucomicrobiota bacterium
TCTTGTCGCTGGATTTGATCGCCAGGATATTCTGGCTCGCCTTTCGGCAGTGTAAGCCAAGCGTTCCGGTTGCCCCGTGTCAATGTTGACGCAACTACAGCGGCAAAGCGGGACGCTTTGCTTACATCGGCGGCAAGAACAAATAAGCTAAGCTAGCCGTTATGCGAAGGGCGGTGAGGATCTTTGCTCTCGTTGCAACGCCGGAGGCGATCTGATTCCAGTTGGCTGCGGTCATCCATCGAGGACGAGAACGACGACGACGATTGGAGGGCAAAAGTATAAAGGGCGAAGTTCTTGTTAAAAGATGCCCGGGACACCCTCCTCCATCACTACGACTCTCTTTTCGATGTTATGGCTTTTGATGGCTGCGCGCAATCGGTTCAAGGGCTCCTCTGGAGGCTCGAAGCTCAATCGAAAGGACCCATAATGCATCGGAACCATGATCTGCGCGTTCAATTCGGTGAAGGCTCGGATTGCTTGCTCGGGATTCATGTGCACTTCCCGCCGGCTCGGCGGATCGTACGCTCCAATCGGTAACAAGGCTATCTCAGTCGGTAACCGTTCCCCGATCTCGGCAAATCCGGAAAAATAGGCGCTATCCCCACAATGAAAAATGGTTCTGGGACCCACCTTCAAATGGAACCCGCCGAATCCACGGTGATTATCGTGGAGAACGCGAGCTCCCCAGTGATGACACGGGGTCAGGGTAACGGCGATTTCTCCGATTTTCAGCGTCTCCCATCGGTCCAGTTCGTGGACCCGATTGAAGCCAAGGTTTTGCACCAGGTTCCCTACCCCGCTCGGGACGATGATGGGCTGAAAGGACGAGATCCGTCGGAGAGTTCGCCTGTCCAGATGGTCGAAATGGGCGTGCGTGACGAGCACGAGGTCAATCGAAGGCAGGTGGTGCAACGGTACTCCGGGGCGCCGAATACGCTTAACGATTTTGAGCCAGAGCGACCAGATCGGATCGATCAGAATATTCAATCCTCGCCAACTGATCAAAAAGGAGGCATGCCCTATCCAGGTCAGACCAATCTGCTCGGTTTTCAGCTCTGGAAACTGTGGCCGATGGGCTATCCCTTTCCGGCGGGTAAAAAGCGACGGAAGATAAACTTGAGTAATGAAATTTCGCCGAAGCCAGCCCTTGCCAGGTTTTAAGCCGACGCGGTGTCCTTGGTTCCTGGAGGTATTCGACACAACAAGCAGTCATCAATGAATTGCGCCACGATGGCAAATCCCAGATCGCAGTTTTCCGATAAATCTTGTTTGCGGCGCTTGATGCGCGAACGCCTGAAGCTCCTCTCTCCAGACGAGCGCCACCTGCGATCCGTCCGGACCTGCGAAAAGCTGCGCCGGCTTCTTGGCGGGAGGAACAGTATCGGCTTGTTCGCGCCCACCCTCGCGGAACCTGACCTCGACCTTCTGTGGGATCTCGGCCTGCTGAAGGATCATCGGATCAGCTATCCATCGTGCAAAGAGGGAGTTCTTTCTTTCCACTCGGTCCTGACGCTCTCGGAGCTCATTCCAGGCCGATTCGGGATCCGTGAGTCAGTCCCGGGCCCGAGACCGGAAAAGTTGGACCTTATCCTGGTCCCTGGGCTGGCTTTCACCGCCGACGGAAGCCGCCTCGGACGTGGCGCAGGATTCTACGACAAATTTCTTTCCGGAGTTTCCGGGTCCACGGTGAAAATCGGTGTCTGTTTTGAGTTTCAGTGTCTCTCCGAGATTCCGCAAGAATCGCACGACGTAAAGATGGATGCTGTCGTTTGTAGCTAATTTACCCTTAAGAAGCTTTGGGGATTTCCATCTTGAATTGAGGAATCCGCACCACAAAGGGCACACCCTCGTCGGTAAGGCCGATGAACGCACCTTGCGCGACGCTGTCCGATCCGATCACGTGATAGCTGTTGTAAGAAAACCGCTCTCCTGGCGCCAGACGCGGAAACTCACCGACCACCCCGTCTCCTTCGACAACAATTTTCTGACCAGCCTGATCGCTAATCACCCATTTACGGCCTCTGATCGTGACTGTCTCGACCGATTGATTGTCGATGGTGATAAAGTAAACAAACGGATAAGGTCTGTCGGGCGGCGCCTCCAGCGTCGGCATGTAGACGATCTTATCGATGATCACCAGGAGATTGTCTAATTCCCGAAACACTGCGCTCACATCCTATAATGCGCCATATTGGAAGAAAAGTCTCTTCTCTATGACACCACCAGTCGCGGTCAGTATTGCGGGATCGGACAACTCCGGAGGAGCGGGAATACAGGCGGATCTGAAAACCTTTACTCATTTCAACGTGTACGCGGAGACGGTCGTTACCTGCGTGGTTGCCGAGGTGCCTGGAAAAGTACTTTCGATCCAGCCAGTCCAGCACAGTGTCATCCGCGACCAGCTCCATCTCAGTCTGACCCATTTCCCGGTTGCCGCAATCAAGACCGGAATGCTCTACAGCCGCGAGATCATCGATCTGGTTTGTGAGATCCAGGAGGCCCTTCCCGAGAACGATCGGCCGTTCCTGGTCGTCGACCCTGTCATGATCGCCAGCTCCGGCGATCTCCTGATCCGAACCGACGCTGTCGAACGATACCAGTCCCGCCTCTTTCCGCTCGCCGATCTCATCACCCCGAACCTGCATGAGACAGCCGCCATCCTTGGGACCAGGCTGGAGACCCTCTCACAGATGAAGGATGCCGCCGCAGCACTTTTCCACTTGTATCGCGTACCATTCCTGCTCAAAGGCGGGCATCTCAAATCAGCTCAAGCGACGGATTTGTTGATCGATTCCGCTGGGCTGCACGAGTTTTCCGAACCCTATCGGCACGGCATCCCAACCCACGGAACCGGCTGTAGCTATTCTGCGGCGATTGCCGCGAATTCAGCACTCGGTCTGCCCCTTTTGGAAGCCGTGAGCGTCGCCAAACAATTCATTACCCGCGCTATCAACGACTCCTTTCACTGGGACACCAAAACGGGAGAAGTGCACGCTCTGCGCCATTTCTGGAAGTAGTCGAGGCAAAGCGCGTCATTTCGTCTCCGAACGTCAGACCGGATAGCCTGGCAGGCGCGGGTGACTTTTGCCTTCTTGGGTGTGCATGCCCCCGAGGATGGCCCCTGAAACGAACGAATAAGCAAGCGGCACCATGAATAAAAAAGCGGAAATCGAAGTCGGAGGAAAGAAGCTGGCTGTCTCTAACCTCGAGAAGGTGCTCTATCCGAAAGTCGGATTCACCAAAGGGCAGGTAATTGATTATTACATCCGAATCGCGCCGGTGCTGCTTCCCCATTTGAAAAACCGGCCGATTACCCTCAAACGTTATCCGGACGGCGTGGAGGGATTCTTCTTTTACGAAAAGCAATGTCCGGCGCACCGGCCGGAGTGGGTGAAAACAGCCGAAGTTCCCTCGCAGCGCGAGGCTGGGAAAATCGATTACTGTTTGGTGAATGATCTGCCCGCGCTGGTCTGGGCGGCAAATCTCGCCGACTTGGAGTTGCACACGTTTCTACACCGTACGCCCGCCATTAGCCGGCCGACCGCGCTGGCCTTCGATCTTGATCCCGGCCCGCCGGCGGATATCGTCCTCTGCTGCGAGGTCGGCCTCTGGCTGCGAATGATTCTGGACGACCTCGGGCTGCAATCCTTTGCCAAAACCTCAGGTTCCAAAGGCCTTCAGCTCTTCGTTCCGCTCAACACGGCAACGACCTATGAGAAGACCAAGTCCGCTGCGCACGCCCTGTCAATGCGGCTGGAGCGGGAACATCCTGACCAGGTTGTCTCTCGCATGCTGAAGGCTCTGCGTGGAGGCAAGGTGTTGATCGATTGGAGCCAGAACGACGAGCATAAGACGACGGTAAACGTCTATTCTCTGCGGGCCAAAGAGCGCCCGACGGTCTCGACCCCGGTCACCTGGCCGGAGGTAGAGGCGGTGGTCGAAAGTCGCGACCCCAGTCGCTTGACCTTCGATAGCGAAACCGCCCTCCAGAGGGTGCAAAAACAGGGCGATCTGTTCGCTCCCCTGCTGACATTTAAGCAGCGGCTGCCGAGTCTCGGTTCGATCAGCTGACCTTACTTGAGCAACTGCAGCAGGTTCGATTGCTTTTGGGCCAGTTGATCCAACGTGCACTGTTCGGGCGCTTTATCCGGTCGCCAGCGAAGCAACCTCGTACCGTGCCGGAAGCGGTTCTCGCTCACGTGGTCGTAGCACACTTCGACCACGAGCTTGGGCTTGAGCGGTTGCCAAGTATTTTCCTTCCCGCGATTCCAACGGCTCGGCCCTCCAGGCGCGTTCCCGGTAAATCCAGGCGGCTCGATCAGTCGCTCTAACTTTTTCGTCAACTCGGGTCGATCGGCTGCGGGAATACTGGAGGTGAAGCCGACATGGTGCAACAACCCGTCCGCATACAGACCGAGCAGGAGCGAGCCCACCACTTTGCGGCCGGTGGCGTAGCGAAATCCGCCCACCACACAATCCGCGCTGCGAAAGTTCTTTACTTTCTGCATCCCATCGCGTTCGCCGGACCGATACTCCATGTCCCGCCGCTTGGCGATGATGCCGTCGAGCGTCTGCCCGGTTTGGGAAAGCCATTTTCTGGCTTGTGCCAACTTCGGGGTCGCCGGCGACAACCGGATGCTTCCAGTGCCGAAATAGGTCGCCGCAAAATCCTCCAGACGGCTCCGGCGCTCGCTCAGTGGTCGCCTTAACAACGAGCGCCCATCCTCCGCCGCGAGCAGATCGAACACGACATAAGTTGCCGGTGTCTCCGCGGACAATCGCTGGATGCGGGAGGCCGCCGGATGGATGCGTTGCAACAACGCGTCAAAGGAAAAGCCGCTTTCCGTGGGAATGGCGATTTCTCCGTCGAGAACGAACAGCCGCGGTTTAAGGGCGGCCACTGCGGCGACTAATTCGGGAAAGTACCGGGCCAGCGGCTGCGTCGCCTTGGACTGGAGTTCGACCTTCGAATTTTCCCGAAACGCAAGACAGCGGAAGCCGTCCCACTTAGGTTCATAGTGCCATTCATCGCCTTCGGGAACAGTGTCGACCGACTTCGCTTCCATGGCGGGGAGCGGAGGGTGGATTTCTAAAGGCATGTAAAGCAATCACAGCGCGTGCCGCCCTCTGCTCAATAAATGGGCTACTCGCAATAACGAGAGAGATTCTTCACCCTCGAATACTGATACTGGCGATCTCTTTCTTTGGATCGCTTGAAAAGCTGGTCGATCTTTTCGTTTCGAGTCTCTGCACGCAATCGGCTCTCAATCTGTAGTAAAAGGCTGAAGAGGCTCTTCTTCTCTTTGTCTGTGCCGCTATACCAGCAAGCGCCATCATTTGCGGGGTGGATTAAGATTTTTCGATAGCTGCTTCGCTCTCGGTCCATACTGTCATCCTCTTGGGCGTTCAGTTTCGGCAACCGGGATAAGCTTGTCCAATACATTACTCCTATAGCTGCGATCGTTCTTAAGAATTGCCGGAACCGCTGGAAACCATGCCAGGTGCCTGCAAAAGGCTCCATCTGTGCCTCCGATTGACCTCTCATTGGCGGCTGCCGCGCAAACGCGAATGTGCACATTATTCGAGACGCGAGCCGCGGGAATGGCCGCGGGTGTGACGAGGGGCGACGGTTTTTGCGACCGGTGGCCGAAACTCAAATTTCCTGATGCTTTCCTCAACACTGCGATGGGATCGTCTCACGGCCCGGTCGCTCTTTCAACGCGTGCAGGTGCCATGACGAGTACTTCTATACCGCGACAAAAACAAAAATCTTGTTTTGCCAGCCTTAAACTAGTACGAAGCATTAGGCTAACGGATCAGCATTTTTGTTTTATTCCCCATCCATTTGGCTTTTAGCCAGGGCAATGGTGTAATCGCATGGCAATGAAAAGATCGATCAATTTCAGCATCTTTCGCCGCAAAGAGGGACCGCAACGCACCCACTCCACCGAGCAGACGGACCGACAAGCTCTCTCCGAGCGCCTGGCGGGACGCACGATCACCATTAAAGAGGGCGACCTGACACCAGTTGCCGACAGCGACCCTCCGCTTGACTGGAAAACGGTGAACGGTCAAATCACTCTCTTAGCCTCAGCCATTGAAGGCCTCTTGGAAGGGCGGGCCCGCGTCACGGCGCAATTTCTCAAAAGTCTCAAACCCTCGCCGATTGGATCTGAGACCCTCAACTCGATCGAGTATCAGGTTTCACTAGCAAGGCTAATACCGCAGATCCAGGACCTCATCGGACCGATTGCAGCAGAGGTGAGCGGGCAGCCGGAGTTCGAAACGCCATTCACTCTCTTAGCCAGAGAAGATAGCATCAGGTTTGAGCATACCGACCGCCAGAAAGGCGAACACAACACCTCAGATGGGGCGACGGCTGAAGTGCCTTGTCCCCCCTCATGTGGAATTCAAGCCACGCAAAACATTCCGACTGCAAAAAACGAGCTGCTGCCGCCTCTCCTTGCAATGCAACACCTTGAAGAGAATCCTCCTATCATCCAGCGGGAACAAAACAATTGCACCCCAAAGCAAAGGCCAGCTCTGCGCGAGGCGAGATCGGATCAGCAATCTCCACCATTCAACAATCACACATCGCTGGCTAAGGACGTGCCGGAGTCAAGGTCGGACAAAATAAAGCGAGGAGCCGGCGGGGCGCACGTCGACCATGTGCAGTGGCCGGGCGTCGAGAATTCAGCCAGGCAGGGAGTTGAGCGCCTCCAGGAAATCTTTATGAGAAGCGAACCTTTGGACAGCCGAAGCGTAGTCTCTCTCGTGCAGGAACTGCCTGGAGTGACCGGGGCTTTGATCCTGCTCAAAGGAGGTGTTGTCATCGGAGGGAAGTTGCCTGACTCGATCGATTTGCAGGCTGTTCTTCAGGTTCCTGAAGCTTTGCAGAATTTTACTGGATTGATTCTTCAGATTGAGGCAGGTCAAAGGGCGCGCTCAATCGTTGTCACGGTGACCTCGGCGACGACGATCAGCTTTATCCACAGCGGCCAAGTTGTTCTTTTCGTTACCCACCAAGACAGGAAATTGCCCCCTGGACTGGCACAGCGATTAACCGAAACGGCGGAAGCCCTCAATCTGGTTTACGGAAGTTAGACGGTAGTAATGAAACGTTTTCCGATCGAGAAAACAATGTCTGTCGTATAGGATCAGGCCTAACATGATTTACTCGATCTTTGCACGACACCTATGGCTTTTCGGGCTTTCATTGGTAGCCCTAATAAGCGTATCAGCAGACGCGCAGGAAGAGTTTCTCAGTAAGAGGCCTCCCCCAGGCTCTGCGGCTCCAGCCGGGATATTTCCCCAGACGCAATCGGGCGCAATTCTCCTCAATCCCGCCAACAATTCAAAAGAGATTCAACCGAACACGATGTTATTAAATCCCGCCAACGGCTTCAGAAAATTCCGACAGGTCGCGGCGCAATTCAAAGGCACTTCCACCGGGGTTCCTGCAGGAGTATCAAGTTCAGGCGAAACAAAGACGATGACGATGCTTACCATCTCGTGTTACGAACTAAACAAAAGAGAGGCGGCGCAACATCTCTTAATACCCTGTCGCACGGAAGGCTATATAAGTAATGCAGAGCAAAGCCGGGTTGTTCTGAAGGGAGTTGTCACTGAAGATGTGGTGTCCGCGGGAAAAATCTTGATCGCGGCCGGAAGCAAAGTTGCGGGCATAGTTCATGTTGATCCCGACAGCGGCAGATTCGAATCAGAGGGGAATTGGTCAATCATTGCCGAAAATGAGGAACTCCGCGTCCAGGCTGAAGTGCAAGATGCGAACGGAGGTTTCCACGGTATCGCGGGGAAAGAGACTTCCTTTGAGAGCGAACTAACACAGAGACAAGCAGTTGCGCGCGATGGCGGCTACTGCTTCCTCGCAGATAAGACCCCCTTTGTCCTTTCTCTGACAGGAAAAGTAAATATCACGGAACTAAAAGCAGTGAAATCATCGCAATAAACTTGCCAGCGGAGGTGGTGCATAATACAACAGTTTGATTATTACGTTCTTCCTAGCCATGAAATTACCTAAGCATCACAAGGGTCCAAACAGATTTGATGAGCAGGGCGAGGGGCTTATCCAGGTTCTCGTCGCCCTGGCGATTATTGCTTCCATCGCTGCCGGCATCAGCTCGGTCATCGTTGGGGCAAGGGACAAAAGTGTAGCGACTCAGCTTTGTAACGCTGTGCGGGAAATCCAGGACGCCAAGGCGCGCTATCTGATGGACAATCCTGCGGTAAGTGACGCCACGCCTGCAGCCTTTGCCAATCTTCAACCTTATCTCACCGCAATGGGAGTCAATGTCACGGCCGAAAATCAACTCCTTGCTGGCACTGGCCGCACAATCACCAACTACGGCACTTTCGCAACCGGCGTGACGATCGATAAACACGTTGACCTGACTCACATTTCAGCGGACATGCAACCGATCGTACAGATGATCACTTTCGCGGACGGAGGGTAATCTCCTTGCGCAATGTAGTCCTTTTCTTGGGCAACGAAACGGTACAACCTTAGTCCGTCCAGAAAAGATAAATCGGCAGATCGTCCTGTCTGGCCGAATCCAGCCAAACCAAATATCCAACTGTTCACACAAAACGTTCGCTGACCTTTATGCGACAATTCTCGGCGATTCTTCAAGATCGAAAAGGGGGCCCCTATCGGATAAAGCGGATGGCGTCTACTTCAGCGATGGATCTAATGGTCAGTCTCCTGGAACGCAAGCAAGCGGTCGTGGATGTTCTGGACAATCGGATATTGCTCCCCTTGGCAAAAAAGCGGATCAAGCCGCTGGACAAAGTTCTTTTTTTCGAACAGCTTGAGTCTTCCTCTTTGCTAGGTTTCGACCCAGCGCGGGCGATGGAAATCGCCCACATTACGGCCTCGGAGAAAACCGCAGGGTTCCTGCCGTGGATTCGGCCAGATAATCCTCTGAAACGGATCGCCGGTGATTTGTTCAAGAAACTCCAGCAAGGGCAGGCATTAGGCGAGGCAGCGAGCCACTACCCAAATCTATTTGATAAGATTGCAATGGGTTTGGTGGAAGCGGGCGAGCACTCCGGATCTTTGTCAGATACGTTTGCTTCCATCCGTCAACTGGCGACGCGCGACGAAAAGGTTCGAGACAAATTAATCTCTATCTCCATCTACCCGGTCCTTGTGCTTGGGATCGCGGCGGTAATCGTTTACCAACTAGCCACCGGACCTCTTCCACAGCTTGGAAAGGTACTGGAGTATTTTAAAGGGGAGCTGCCTTGGCAATCAAAGCTGATCATCGAGACAGGGCAGTTCATCGGAGGAAATCCGCTCCTCTATGTGATCGGAATCGCGACCCTGATTTTCTTTCTCACCCGGCTTCCAGCATTAATCAGGCGCACGCCGGCACTTCACCAATGGATATTGAAGATACCTTTTATTGGAGATCTAACCTTAGTTTCAATCCGGGCTAATTTCATCCAGACTCTCGCGATGCTGAAAAAGGCAAAAGTAGATAGTCTAAAATGTCTCCTGCTTTTGCAGGGTATCAGCTGGTGCTATCCCTACAGAGGCGCCATAACGCTCGCCTATCATCGCGTAGCAAATGGTGAACCGCTCGCCGTGGCTCTTGCTGAGGAAGTCGAAATCCTCGGCCAGCGTACTATAGAGTACCTCAGGGTTTTGGAAGAGACCGGTGCCGATGTGGCCATGCTCGAACGTCTGGCCCTGGTGATGAACCGCGATCTTGATAGCGCAGTCGGGCGCGCCGAGGCCGTCGCAAAACCGCTTATTATCCTGTTTTTGGCCGCCCTGATCGGAGTAATCGCTTCTGCGGTTTATGGGCCCTTGATCGAATTGTACAACCAGCTTTAACCGCAAATGCTTCAAGACATCACGAACTTCTTTCGAGAAATGCCCGTGACACATTATTTAGCCGGAGGTTTGTGCTCGACGAAGGAGCCGACGCTGGCATTTTTTATAGGCCACGAGCAGATTGAGGCTCTGGCTGCGGGTGTGCGTGGCGGAATTGGTTACGAGACTTCGGTGCAGAGGGCCAGCGACGCGCCACCGCTTGCCAATGGCCAATCTTCCCTTGCGAACGGGAAGGCATCGCGGACACTGTCGCGTAAACTAACGGCCAGATACCGGTTGCGCAAAAACGTTAAACACCTCTTTGTCGTTGATGCGGATAAGAAAGACCGATTCTTCGACGTCAACACACTCGAGCGTTTACGTCAGAAGAGCATCGCGGCCGCCCTGGAGGAAATGCACGAAAATCCACAACAGATTTTCGGGAGCTGGCCTGAAGAAAACCCTTTTCGCTGGGCCATTCTTAACCGGGAGATCGGCTTCGGGGGTGAGACCAGTCCGCGCCTTGACGAGCCATTGCTGATCTTTGGCATGGCCGATGAACTATGCGCCAGCTTTGAGTCCTGGTCACAGACCCAAGGAGCGTCGATTACCGCTATCTTGCCGCTGCCCATAGCGGTTCTCGCCTGGTGCAACAATACTCTGGCGACGAAAGATCGTGACTCTCTCATTGTCGTCGCGACTGAGCAGGGTGCGGTGAGCGCTGCATTTAAGCGGCGCAGCTTGATCTATATTTCCCAGGAAGAAACTGCTTCCGACGCGTTCTCGGTTCTGGAGCGCGAAATTGACGACCTGGGACTGGAGAGACCGGTGCGCTACCTGTGGGCCCTCACCGAGGCCGAGGAACGGCGCAGCATCCCGGAAGACCTCGTGATTATCGACGAAGAGAATATCCAGAGGATCAGCGGTCAGTCTCTCGCACTTCAAGAGGGTCACGGCAAAAGAGTCAAACATGATCGACCCCTTGCGCATTTGCTCAATTGGCTTACACAGCAATGAAACCTTATTTAGTCTCCCAAGAAGTCCTGGCCAGGCAAGTTTATCGATATGATCCGGCGTACCGATTCGCGGCATTCGTTTTCTTCTGCTTCTTATTAGCGCAAGTACCTGCTGTCGCCTGGCTGGTCTATGAACGACAAATTGGGGCAGAGAGGCAGGAAAGAGCCTCTCAACTGAATGCCGACGCGGCAAAGATCGACAACGAGCACAAGGCGCTCGCAGAGACTGAGAAAAAATTGAGGCGCATCCAGGATTTAGCTCCGATATTGCGCGCTCGTCTGCCAATTAGTGCTGTGCTCGGCAAAATAGAACAGCTCGCCCCTCCAGACCTGACCGTTTCCAAAATAAGCGTCGATGCCGCAGGGTTCCAGCCTCTGCAGGTTGAGACAGGGCTTTTCCACGTACCTCAACAAATCCGCGTCGCCATCGAGGGCGAGCAGCGCCTGCAGGACGCAGACGCTTACAACAAACTCGCCCAGGCGCTTCTTCATAGTCTGCCACCCGAAAGCACGATTGCTGAAAAGAGCATTACCGGAGGAGAACACTATCGAACCTTCCGGCTGACCCTCATCGCTCCAACGAACGGAAACTATTTCGGCCTGGGTGTAACAAAGATAGCCTCTCAAAATTCCCTATGATGGCAACGGCTATACAAAGCGGCACACCAAAACCGCGTTCCGCGATCTGGCTGGCCATCTTTATCCTGGCGCTCTTTGGCGTCGAAATCTATTGGATCTACGGCTGGCACCGCTCCAATGAAGAGCTTTATCTAACCAACATTCGGCGGGGGAGCCAGAATGCGTTGGATTTACGCAAAATCGTGGATTTGAGGGCCGCCGCAGTCCGGATTAATGGACTCTATCTCAGGCTTCATGATCCGTCAGCCTCCCCCTCCCCGAATGCGCAGCAGCTTCCCCCTCTGGTTAGTGGCATTCGTCAGAATGCTCCGGAGCCGATGGTCATTCAGGATTTTCTCAAAGCAGGGTTTTCTAAGATGCCATCCGCCGCCATGAGACCCGAAGCGAGCATCGGGTATGAGCTTCGCTCGAACCAATTGGAGTTTCACCGGTTAGTTCCGTTGATTGCGCAAGAAGAAAACTCCAACGCATTTCTTTTCCTTGACCATCTGGAATTTATCCGGCCCAAGACGACGGAACCTTTTTCTCCGCGTCCAACCGCCCTCCAGGCAAGGCTCACGGCCAGGATGTTTACTTCGGCCACACGATGAAACTCGAGATTGTTCTCTTATTCTTTGCGGGTGCCACAAGTCTTTGCGCGCAGGTACAGTTACCCGAGGTCCAAATTTACAATTACCTCCCTTCCCAACGTGATCCGTTTATTTCAGCACAAGCATCGACAACTCTCTTGAATGAGACAGTCGAGATAGCCGGGGTGGCGAATGAAGATCTGATGCGCAGATTCCTGGAGAAACTCACCGCCTCGATCAGGGACGAATTATCCGTTGGCGGCCTGAGCACCGACGACCGACAACCGGATGCGATGGCCCTGATCAATGGGGTCGCTTTCCGCCAAGGAGACACGATCCCGCTGGCCATTGATCAGAAAAGCCTGCGTGAGTTAGATCAGTTAGCGCAAAGTTTCGGACTGACACTTGCCAGGACAACAGACAACTCGATCGCCATGGAGATAGGGAGGATTACCCCACTGGGCGTAGACTTCATGCTTCCGGGTTTCAGAGCCTCGATCTGTCACTTGCCTTTAGAGAGAGATGAGACGGTAAACGTGATTAAACTAGAGCGAAAACCGAAGGAGAAAAAACCGTGAGTTACAAAGGGCTGCTCATCGGGGCCTTACTGATCGCAGCACCTCTGTTACCAACCTTGGCTGAGGGTCAACAGAGACCGGCGCCGGAATCCTCGCCGGACACTCCGGAAACCGCCTTGCCGGCACCGAGTCCGGAGAACTCAGCGCTTGATAATCTCCAAAACGCCCTCAAAAACCGTGAAGAGAAGCAGCAAAGCGAAGCGGTGGCTGACCCGAACAAACCGCGCACGCACCGATTCACAAATCAGCCGGTCGGAACGGTGCTTCGTGTCCTCGCAGAAGAAGCTGAACTCAATTACATCGAGCCCAGCATCAACCCTGAGGAGCGGATTTCGGTGGTCTTGACCGACATGACGCCGGTGCAAGCTTTTTATGCTGTAGCGAGTGCCCGAGGTTTCAAAGTCATTGCCAAGCGGAGTACCAACGTTTTGACCCTCACACGATCAGACATCCATGCGCTGAGCTATTATGAGGTTCGCCGTTACAGGCTCAAGTTCCAGGGAGCTGAAGATTTAAAGCAAGCTGTAGCAGGATACCTGGGTATCCAAGTGAAGCCAGTCGCTGGCAACAACCCCGCCTACCCCCCAACTGCCAATGGCCAACCCGGTTCAGCCGCTTATGCAGGCGCCCCTGAAGTTAACTCGGGGGCCAATGGAGGAATTCAGACCCTCTACTCAGCTGGAACCGAACAGTCAGCTCCGAGATTTGTGTCCGGTCTCCCTTTCGACAATCCCCTCTCGGAAGCACAAGAAAACCGTGTTTGGATCGAGCGCTCGACTAACTCGTTAATGGTCAATGCCACCCCCGAAGAACACGAAGGCTTGGCTGCGCAGATCAGGATCTGGGACCAGCCGGAAAATCAGATTCAGATCAACACCTACGTCGTCGAAGTCAGCAACAGTGACGACCTGTTTGGCGGAGTGGATTGGAGTAATACTCTCGGACAAAACGGCGCCACCTTCTCCTTGAGCGGTAATGTCGGATCTCCCCCAAATTCCATTTTTTCACAATCGGTCGCAGGCGCATTTTTCAAGAGCGGCTTGATTTTGCAATTTCCCAATGTACAGGCCACGATACGAGCGTTGACGCAACGAGGTAAATTGATGTCAACCAACTCGCCCGTTACTTACACGCGGACCGGCGAGCCCGTTCAAATCCGCTCGGTAACTAATCAAACGATCTTTTTACAAACGGCCGCGACAGCCAATGTCCAGGCGACTACTACCCCTTTTACTTTCACGACGGGCCTGACCATTGACGTGGTGCCCAGAATCTTGGCTAACGGGATCATCGACCTCAAAATTAATCCGGCGCTCTCCACGCAAACAGGGACCTCCACCGCGCAACCGGGCACTACCACCACCGTGCCAGTGATCTCCTCCAGGTCTGTAACTGCTGACGTCGAAGTCAAAAGCGGCGAAGCCGCCGTGATTGGTGGCATCACCGAAGACACGAATAACCTCTTGACCAACGCGGTGCCTGGTCTGTACAAAATTCCAATTCTCGGTTACCTCTTCCGAACTCGGCAGAAAAACAGGGACCGAACAAACCTTATCATTATTGTCTGGCCAAAAATCATCAAGGGAACCTTCAAACGCGACGACCGCCTTGGGCCAGACGAAGCTGAATCCGTGCAGAGCCTCGCCGATCTGCCTGGGGAACCTCCTCCCCTTCCCACCGAGCACGACGGCAAACAACTTACGAATAAGCGAACGGTTTATTTGCAGCAAGCAAAACACAAACGGCGAAAGCCTCCTCAACCCGATCCATCGCAGTAACTTTGCTCTACGATCAAGCCTGATGAAAATGCTCTTCATCCGCAGGGAGCGTCGGCTTGCCGGGTTCGCACTGATGGATCCGTTGGTTGCTATTCTTGCTATAGCCACGGTCATGGTCGGAGCTATTAATTTCTGGCGACTAGCCGAATACAAATGCGACAAGGCTAGAATTGACGCGCGCGTCTCTCAAATTCTCCGCGAGAGCAGCGATTACGTTACTTATGTTCCCTACGATCTTTTGCCGACCGACGGCGACCAGGTCCGTTCTGGTTTTCTGCTCCATCCGCTCAATCCTGACACAGGACAATACGGGAACATTTATCCATTCAGTGTGGCTGCGACCGTGGTAACGACAAACGCTGGGACACCTGCCGAGGCAAGACAAATCGTCTTAATGCTCACCTATCAGACCACTCCGCACCCCGCAGCGGCGGATAGTGCTCAGGAAACAATTCGCACCAATGTGCTTACCAGAATCAAGACCTAGAATCAGCGCGCAAAGCGGGTTTACGTTACTTGAGGCGCTGGTCGGATTGCTGCTCGCGGCTGTGGCTACTGCAACAATCGCTGACACGCTTACGGGTATTCTGAAACGCAGCTACATCACCATGGAGGTGATACGCGCTTCGGACGAATCTGAACGGTTCGCATCGAGCTTTACGCAGGCAGGAAAAGCTGCCATCCATTGGGCAGTCTATCCCGATCGGGCGACCTACCTGGCGGATCCTTCAGGGAACATCACAGCGGCGGGTAATATGCTGGTTTTTGAGGATCAATTGCCCGACGGTACGCTGCTGACGGAACTGTTTGAATTCGACCCGCTGGCGCACACGCTCGCCCGTTTCCAGAACAGTCTCAGTCAAGAACGTTCGTTGTTGAATAACATCGTGTATTCTGCCGGACGTACAAGCGCCTTCGGACAAGATTTAGGCTTGGTCCAGGCTCATTGGACCGTTCAAAACAACTATGAACTTATGGATTTCGAGGCTTATGGAAACCCTCTCAGGATGCGTTGATCTTCATCGCGCCCGTTCTAAAGCCGGCAGGTATGTCGACGGCAGCGTGCTCGCAGTTCTGCTAGCTGCCGTAGTCGTTCTCGGCCTTATTGGAGGAGCCTTGTTCGAGTTAGCGAATGCCGGCAGGGAAAGAGCGTTAAAAACTCAGTACCGGGACCGCGCCCTCGCCGGTATCGAGTTTAGTCTGGAGGCAATTCGCCAATCAGCTGTCCAGCAGTTCCAACAGCAAGGCTGGCTTGACCTCACAAGTCTTGGCATCAATCAAACCCAGGTAAACGGATCCAAGGAATTTGGGTACTACAATCTCGAACTCCGAGCCGGAGCCCCGGCCGATCAGATATTCGCGACCCAGACCCACGATACATTCCAGCAGTTGAGCGCTCCGGACGACCCGTTTCGAGGACTGGCGGCGGTGGTGAACACGTTTAATATCACCGCAAACGCCCGGAGCACGCTCTCTGCTGCAACCGATGAGCGGTTCGATTTACCCTCCCTCGCGCTTACGCCGGAGGTTAGCGTGCGTCAAATTCCAGTGTCTGAATTTACCCTCTTCTCCTCAGGAACTAGCTTCCAAGTGCAGGCTTCACTTATGCCAAACGCTGGACGGATCCACTCAGAAGGCGACCTGGTAATTTCGGGAGGAAAGTTTATCTCGCTGTACCCGGTGACAGCCGCCGGTAACATCAGTCTTGCCGGCAATGGATCTCTTTTTGCTCAGTCCGGGCCGAACCAACCCCAGCTCAGTCTCCCCGTTTCCTCCACGAGTGACAATGATTGGCTCGCAATGTCGCGCTCGGTAGCTCGCTCCACGATTTTAAGTGGCCGTGATCTGCCCATGACCATGGTCGAAGCCGCAAACATCGACCAGCTGACAGCTCAGGGTTTTAGTGGCTCTGCAAGCTCGC
>JAFAKL010000126.1 GCA_019235445.1 Verrucomicrobiota bacterium
CATTCACGCGCGATAGACCCGGCATGAGCGCATTTGTGCTCGAAAATGGCGTTATCTATCACACCTATTCTGCCTATTCGCGAGGACTGGACGGGCTCTGGAGCATGTACCAGTGGCTCGACCGCGCGCCCAAGGGGCGCAACGAGAATTCGGGTGTCTGGTGGCTCCGCCGCGACGAGTACGACAAGCGCTGAGCCAAGACCTGGGTGTCGTTAGCCAAGCAGGGAACCGGAGAGAGCTCACGACGCATGGTTGCCAAGCGAGCTTCCCAGCGCGCCTTCTTCGGCGTCCCGGCTCTGCTCTTGGCCGCGAATTGCCTCTCCGCGACAACTAACTTGCCATTTATCCCTGAAGGAGCAATAAAAGCGTTGACTTTAAAACAGGCCACCCAAAAGTGTTAGAAAGACGCGTCTGCGCCAACGAGCGACCGGCAGTCTTTCCTCATCACCCCAGCAATAAACCATGAAGCGTCTTGCGTTTTCATTTTTAACCTTCCTACTGGCCGCGGTTAGCGCCCTCGCCCAGCAGAAGACGGTGACGATTGCAGTCGTCAATAACCCGGATATGATCGAGCTGAAAAAGCTGTCTCCGAAGTTCGAGGAGAAAAACCCAGATATCAAACTTAACTGGGTGATCGTCGAGGAAAATGTGCTGCGGCAACGAGTCACCACCGATGTCTCAACCGGCAGCGGCCAGTTCGATATCGTTTTTATCGGTTTGTACGAAACCCCGCTTTTTGCTAAGCGCGGCTGGCTGCGACCGATGGAAAATCTGCCAGCGGACTTCGATGCCGATGATGTCTTCAAGTCACTCCGGGATGGGCTTTCTTATCAGGGAAAGCTGTATGCCCTGCCGTTTTACGGCGAGAGTTCCATGTTGATGTATCGGAAAGATCTTTTCCAGGAGAAGGGTCTCACCATGCCCGAACAGCCGAAGTATGAGGACATCAAAAAGTTTGCCGATGCGCTGACCGACAAAAGCAAAGGGATATACGGTATCACATTGCGGGGAAAGCCGGGATGGGGAGAAAACATGGCTTTTGTCGACACGCTGATCAACAGCTTCGGCGGCACGTGGTTTGATATGAAATGGAAACCCACGATCGATACGCCGGAATGGAAGAAGGCGATCACCTTCTATATCGATCTGTTGAAGGCGGACGGACCTCCTGGAGCAAGTTCGAACGGCTTCAACGAAAACCTCACCTTGATGACGAGTGGGAAGGCAGCCATGTGGATCGATGCGACCGTGGCGGGCAGCATGCTGGAAAACGCCAAAGAATCGCAGGTAGCTGGTAAGATTGGTTACGCTCCCAGCCCGATTGAACTGACGCCAAATGGTTCTCATTGGCTCTGGTCCTGGGCCTTTGCCATCCCCAAGGCAGCCAAACAAGCGGAGGCGGCAGAGAAATTCGCCGTCTGGGCCACTTCCAAGGATTACATCAAGCTGGTTGCCGAAGACGAGGGCCCTTTTTCAGTTCCGCCAGGGACCAGGAAATCGACCTACGACAACGCGGAATATCAAAAAGCGCCTTTTGCGGCCGCCACGCTCCAGGCGATGAATACTGCTGACCCGACAAATCCGTGCATCAAACCGGTGCCGTACACCGGAATTCAGTTTGTCGGAATCCCCGAGTTCCAGTCCTTCGGCACGGTGGTCGGCCAGAATATTTCCGGCGCACTGGCCGGTAAGGGGACGGTCGAACAAGCACTTAAGGAGAGCCAGGCAGCGGTCAGCCGGGCCGTCAAGCAGGCCGGCCTCTTGAAGTAGAGCGGTTCAACGCAAGGGCCGGCTCGCGTCGTTGGCCGATGCGAGCCGGTCCCGTGGACCCGCCAGAATTACTATGAGCATAGCAGCCCAACAACCAGTCGCGGCGCCGGTTGCGGCGCCTGGGACGCCGGAGAAACCCAGCCTGTTGCTAACGCTTTTGCAGGCGCCGTCGGTGATCGTTTTGTTCTTGTGGATGATCGTTCCGTTACTGATGACGATCTATTTCTCGTTCATCCGGTATAGTCTGGTTAATCCCGATGTAAGCGGCTTCGCGGGACTGGAAAACTATCAGTTTCTCACTGAGGATGAAGCGTTCTGGCCAGCCATCATCAACACCGTCTTGCTGATGGCGGCGGTCTTGATCATCACGGTCGTGTTAGGGACACTCCTGGCGGTCCTGTACGACCGGGAGTTTTTCGGTAAAAATGTGGCCACCCTGTTGGTGATCGCTCCCTTTTTTGTCATGCCGACCGTGAGCGCATTGATCTGGAAGAATTTCATCATGCATCCGGTGTACGGACTGGGTGCTCTATTTCTCCAAAAGATTGGGCTTCACTCGATAGACTGGTTTGGGGACTATCCACTTATTGCTGTCATCATCATCATCTCATGGGAATGGCTCCCCTTCGCTTTCCTGATCCTGTTCACGTCGCTCAAGTCCCTCGACAACGAGCAAAAGGAGGCCGCATCGATTGATGGGGCAAACCCGTTTCAACTTTTTATCTATATCATCGTTCCGCACCTGCAACGGGCGATCGGCGTCATCGTGATGATCGAGACAATCTTCCTGCTCTCGATTTTCGCAGAAATCTACACCACCACTTCTGGCGGACCCGGACACGCGACCACCAATCTGGCGTATCTGGTCTATTCCCTGGGTCTACAGCAGTTTAATGTCGGCATCGGATCGGCCGGTGGCATCCTCGCGGTCATTCTGGCCAATATTGTTGCCTATTTTCTGGTTAAGATGCTCGCTCAAAATCTCAAAGGCCGCTGACATGAAGAAGTACGGCAACGTGATACTTGGAATCGTTGGCTGGATCATCGCGATTATCATCTTCTTTCCGATTTTCTGGATGGCCATCACGGCCTTCAAAACCGAGCAGGGCGCTTACGTTCCCAATCTGATTTTCCTACCAACCCTTGACTCTTTCAGGGATGTCTTCTCGCGGAGTAATTATCTGGCGTTCATGATGAATTCCATCTACATCTCCATTGGCTCCACTCTAGTCTGTTTTCTTTTTGCTATTCCGGCGGCCTACAGGATGTCCTTCTTCCCGACTCTCAAAACGCAATCGACCCTGCTTTGGATGTTGTCGACCAAGATGATGCCCGCCGTGGGCGTACTGGTTCCCATCTATTTCCTGTTCAGGACGTGCGGTCTGTTAGATACCGTCACGGGGTTGATCATTATCTATGCCCTGATGAATCTTCCGATCGCGGTCTGGATGTCCTATACCTATTTCTGTGAAATTCCAGGGGCGATCCTTGAAGCGGGCCGGATCGATGGTGCCACCGTGTGGCAGGAACTGTGGTATCTCTTGCGTCCCATGAGCTTGCCTGGGCTTTCTTCGACCGCCCTGATCTTGATCATTTTCGCGTGGAACGAAGCCTTTTGGAGCATTAATCTAACTAGTGCGAAGGCGGCGCCATTGACCGCGTTTATCGCCTCCTATTCAAGCCCGGAAGGTCTGTTCTGGGCAAAGCTATCCGCGGCATCGCTCTTGGCGGTGGCTCCAATTATGGTCCTTGGTTGGCTCACCCAGAAGCAGCTGGTGCAGGGATTGACGTTTGGCGCGGTCAAATAACCGAGATTGACTTCG
>JAFAKL010000184.1 GCA_019235445.1 Verrucomicrobiota bacterium
TGATTTTGCCACGAAAGATGTCGGCCAGCTGCTGTTTCGTCAGAGCATTCACGCGGTTGTTCTTATGGACCAGCACTGCGATGCCATCCAGCCCAATCACGTTCTCACACGCCGGCGACAACATATCCCCCAGACCGGCCGAGGCGCAAAGGGCGGCTTCCTCCTGCTTAATTTGACGTGAAGACATCCCAATGTCGCACCGGCCACTTGCCAGATCTTCAAAGCCCGTGGTCGAGCCATGCGATTCGATCTCGATCGTGACCGGGTTGGCTGATTCGCCCGGGAGAATGGCCTCGATGTCCACTTCGTCTTCTTTCAAGCTGGGTTTTCTCTGGACGGAGGTGGCACCCTGATATTTCAGGAAATCTTCGCAAAGCGCCGGCGCAATCTCCTCACCGATGGTGTTGGATCCATGGAGTCGTAATACGATCTGGCGGGACGGACGCGGGGAAGCAGGAACCGGTGTAGAAGCGGCGGTTGAAGCCGTGGCAATGACCCGCAGATTCGCGAACTGCCAGGTATTGGGCGAATCTTGCGCTGAGCCGCCGGAGATCCCAACACACCCGCCTCCCTGTGGCGGCTGGCCATTGATGGTGATGACCTGCTGGTCATTGATAAATGCGGTTGCCTGGCGACCTTTTGTCACCACCCGCAGTTTGTTTGCCATGCCAACGCC
The DNA here is from genome assembly GCA_019235445.1 of Verrucomicrobiota bacterium. Classification (GTDB taxonomy): domain Bacteria; phylum Verrucomicrobiota; class Verrucomicrobiia; order Chthoniobacterales; family JAFAMB01; genus JAFAMB01. The sequence continues at coordinate 677 of JAFAKL010000184.1, forward strand.
CCTGTGAATGGCGTCGCTTACCGTCCATCCCACCGGAATAAGCCAGCGGTCGGTTACGTAATGGCTAATTTTGAAGGAGCCCCTCGCGTTAATACATAAGCAGTAGAAATCACTGTAGTCCTTTGCCCAGAAAATCAATCCGCCGGCCACGATCGGATCACCCGAAGACAGACTGACCTCCAGTTGAATGTCGGCATCATTAAAAACGTTGGCCTGATTTAAAACGCTTTGGGTGGTGTTGAGGGCAGGTTTGAGGATTAATTTGCCCTCTTTGACGCTCAGAATATCACCAGGAGTGCCCCAACCCGGGTCCAAGTTGGTGAAATCATCCTGATAAAGAATATCACCCCCAAAAACGTTGAGAATCGGATACAACAACAACACTGCGGCAACCGCAGCAATCCAGCACGGACATAATCTCTTCGGTTTCATAGTCGGCGATGTTTTGCAGGGGAAGCGACCTTTCTTTGCTCGTGCCAGGAAGCAAAGCGAGGACGCTTGGCCATCATTGTCTGATCGCAACCGGAACACATGCTATTTCACGGACAGGACACTAATGGGCGGGAGATTGAACCGGCTGCGTTGACGGTTCCGTAGAAGTTCCCGGATCAGGAGTTTGCGTCGCGTCTAACGGCAGAGATCGTCCTGATCGTGGTTCGTTTTCATATCGCCCGTTATTCACTGCGGCTCCTCCTATGGTCGTCCCATTCTTCTCAGGATGAGACTGAGCAGCAACAAGATCTGCAATCTTTTGGGCTAATTGAGCTTTCGCTTCAGCCTCTCTCAACTGAGTCTCCAGCGCGGAACGCTGCGTTGAGGCTAAATCCGCCTTTTGTTGGGCTACCTGCAGGTTCTCTTCAGTCTTTTTGAGCCGGAATTCCAGGTCGGCGCGTTGGCCTGAGGCCTGGCCTGCGTTCTGTTGCGCCTGCTCCAGCTTTTCCTGAAGCAGTTTGAGCTGCGCGTCGAAAACGGCGCGCTGGCTTGAGGCTTGGTCCGCGTTCTGTTGTGCCTGCTCCAACTTCTCTCGAACTTCCTTGAGCTGCGTCTCGAACGCGGCGCGCTGGCTCGAGGCCTGGTCCGCGTTCCGTTGTGCCTGCTCCAGCTTCTCCTGAGCTTCCTTGAGCTGCGTCTCAAAGGCGGCGCGCTGGCTCAAGGCCTGGTCCGCGTTCCGTTGCACCTGCTCCAGTTTGTCCTGGGTTTGCTTGAGCTGGTCCTCAAAAGCGGCGCGCTGGCTTGAGGCCTGGTTTGCGTCATGTTGTGCCTGCTCCAGTTTGTCCTGGAATTGCTGGAGCTGCGCTTCCAACGAGGCGCGCTCGTTAACGGCCGCATCTGCCTCCTTCTGGAACTTCTCCTGATCTTGCTGGAGCTGCACTCCTGCTGCGCCGCGCTGGTTTGAACTCGGAACTCCATTTTGCTGCGCCTGTCGAAGTTTCTCCTGGACCTGCTGGAGTTGCGCTTCCAAGGCGGAGCGTCGACTCGATATCGCGTCAGCGTTCTGCTCTGCCTGCTTCAGTTTGTCCTGAGCCTGCTGGAGTTCCCCTCCCAGGGCGGAGCGCTGGCTTGCAGCCGTATCAGCGTTCTGCTCAGCCTGCTGTAGTTTGTCCTGGGCCTGCTTGAGCTGTGCTTCCAGCGCTCCCCGTTGGGCAGCAAAAAGCTCGGCCTTACTCTGCGCGAGTTCAGCCTTTTCCCGGGCTTCCTTTAGCTCGGCTTGATCTCCGGCCTGGTCGGTTTTCGCAATCTCGGCAATCCTCCGTTCCAGTTTACCGAAGTCCTGCATGCTCGCGCGCAGACTTTCGCTGGTAATCCATCGATATCCGACCAGCGCGCCCAGTGAAACCAGGGCGCCGAGGATAGGCAACCAAATGACTGTCCAGATCACCCGGCCTCGTTTTTGCTCAGCGAGGCTTTTCTGAATGTATTCTATCTGCGCCGTCGACAGAGACGATCGAAAATGGTTGAGTAAAGTTTCTCCGTCGGCCAGACCGAGACCAGGATTGAGGAGGTCGTGGGTCTTCCGTCCCTCCTTCACCCATAACTTGAGGCAAGCGTCCACGCGATCTCTCATTCGCAGCAACTCTTGTTCCTCGACCAACCATTCTCGAATCCGTGGCCATTTCCGGGAAAGTGCCGGATGAGCGACACTGATCATGACCTGCCGCCTGATATCCGTTTCGGAGGTGAGAAGGCCCTCTATCACCATGCAGTCGACAAGACTTCTGGCGCCCGTTTTCAATCGGTTCTCCAGTTCCGGAGAGGAAACAAGATCTTCGTACGAAGCGACCCGGCCGCAAGCCACTTGGTGTAATTGGTTCGGCGCAAGTCGTCGCATGACAGAATCGAAGGCCTGCTGGGCATCGCTACTCAATTTTGAAAAAACGCTTTCTGCATGGTGAGCCAGAGCGCCGTCGAACCCTCCCATTTCCGTGTAGTCAGACCATCGAAGCAGGCCGTCGCCACGCTCTACCTGTTTGCTGCAGAGCATGGAAAGAAGATGTTCCAACAAAGGCAGTTGATCTGCGGAAGCCATTGCCGCCTCGATCAGCGCATCGTCCAGTCGTTTGCCCGTTTTCGCCTGACGTTCGAATCTCAGGCCCGCTGCTTCGGCGGGTGAACGGATGATTTTCCCCAGCTCCGCGGCAGTCGGCGGCTGGAGATCGAATTGCCCGCTCGGGCTGGTGAGGGCGACCAACTCCGGAAATTCACGGTATGTCGCATAATATTCGCTCCCCAGCGCAGCAATGACGTACACTCTTTGGCATCGTACCAGCGCCATCACCGCCGCAAAATATTGATGCTGGATTTCCAAAGAAAAACCGTTCGAAAACAGGTCTTCCAGTTGGTCGATAAAGAGGGCGATTTGCACCCTCGGTTGGTCGCGTCGCAATTTCCGATGACGCAAAAGCTCGGTACTCTCGATCCTGCCGGGCACCCCTGTTTGATTCTCGCTGCAATTCAGGAGCTGATCCAACTCTTGCGCACTGATCCGATCCAACAGTTCCACCATCCGCGAGGCAACCTTGTCGGGATTATCTTTTAAGGCGGCCGCCAGTTTGCGCCACGGATCGCGCGTTTTGGCTCCTTCCAACTCTGGCAGAGCAGTTTCGGCCAGCAGCGCAGCGGCGAGTGAATCGAAGGGGTCGCCCCCAAAACCGGGTCGAGCCACGGCATACCGCCAAGGACCCTCGGCGGCCACAGTTCCCGCCTCCGTCAGCATGGGGAGGACGCCCGCCCGAACCAAGGAACTTTTGCCCGAACCGCTGGCGCCCAAGACCAACACAAACGGGGTCTTCGAGGCGGCCTGTTTAGCCAGAGCATCAATCACCTCGCCTACGGCTTTGGTTCTGCCATGGAAAATCGGTGCATGCTCGAAATCAAAGAATTGTAATCCTCGAAAGGACTCCGATTTCCAGTACTGCCTATTTGCGCGCCGCTTTCGCGGGACAATTTCCTTCTCCAACTGCCGGAAGAGAAAGTCGCGAAAATGGGCGCGAAACAGGCTTTCAAACTCCTCCAGATCCGAGTAACTGCTGCAGGCTTCGCTAAAAGCGTTCTTATGTTCCCAAGCCGCAAAGAATTCCTGGACCGCATCCCATTGGCGAAAGAACGCGTCCCTCTGCGGTTTCGACAGGAGCGGCGCGGGCGGCGCAGATCGATTGCGATAAACCCGAAGTTCGGGAAAACCCGGGGTACGGTTCAACTGATCCAATACCCAGCCGATTTCGTACTCGTTCGCGGTCTTTGGCTGGCTCCCATCCGGCATAACGAAGGCCGGAGATATTCTGGTCCCGAGTCGGCTCCAGAGGATAGAGATCACCAGATCGTAGGATCCGGTGTTAGGGATCTGTTCGCGATATTCTTGATCCAGCCCGGAATCCCTGTACTCCCAAAAGCAAGGGCACAGCCAGGTTCTGCCTTCCTCGGATCCGTTCGTGCCGGTAGTCGAGATTTTGTTCGACCGGTGATGTTGCCTCAGCCAATTAGAATACGTGACGGTGATTGGAACACCAAACTCCAGGGCGACCGCACGAATCGTTCGCTCCACCAGGCTGCGCTCTTTCCGGACGTCCTCAGGGGAAGAAACAAAGATGTCGATTCTTCTCATCTATTGCGGAGCATCACACATCTCGCAAATATTCCTATTCAGTGCTTTTAGAACGGATATTCGCTGCATTTCTTTAGTTCCATCGGAAATCGTCTCATGAACTCCAAAAGCAAGGGGGGATTTCTTTTCCGGCGGAGAAGCGAAATCAATTTATATTCTTTGTCTCTGGAGCATTTCGCGATAGAATTTCTATCACTGGCACAGGAATACAGTCCGGCGCCAGACCCTAACTCCGAACACGCCATGGCTTCCCCTCTCGACCAAGCGCCAAGCGGCTCGAATCACTCCCGTGCTCCCGGCATTGCCTCCCAGGTAGAACAGCAACCGCTCAGCGGCACCGAAGAAAGCCAAGACCACGGATCGACGGGAATCAAACAAAATGGTTGGCGTCGGTTGCGAGGATTTTTTGGCTCGAGCTCAATAAAAGCTTGCCTCCTTTTTCTACCGCCAGCGCTTTTGCTCTTTACTCTGTTTGTCACTTGGCCGGTGGTCGAAGCCGCCTACTACAGCTTTTATAACTGGAACGGTTACGGCGCGCCGAGCAAATGGATCGCTCTGGAGAACTTCGTAAGGGTTCTGAATGACCCGATTTTTTATCACTCCCTTTTTAACAACTTGCTCATCATCCTGGTCTCTGCGTTTATCCAGGTGCCGCTTGCCCTGGCACTGGCGTTGTTGATCTCTGATAAGAGTCGCTCCAGTGTGGTCTTCCGGGCCATCTTCTTTTTGCCTTACATCCTGGGCGAAATCGTCGCTGGGTTGATCTGGCGCTACATGTACGACGGCAATTACGGCGTCGTGGCCGTGGTGTATCGTTGGTTTGGTAAGGAAGCACCCGAAGTTCTGGCGACGGAGGGTTGGGCCACGGCGGCCCTGTTGCTGGTGATCGTCTGGAAATACTTCGGCTTCCATATGGCGCTTTTCGTCGCCGGACGACAGGGAATAGGAGACGACGTGCTGGAGGCTGCCAAAATCGACGGAGCCAGCCGTTGGCAAACTACGAGGCGCATCGTCCTGCCATTGATGCGAAACGTGGCGGTGTTGTCGCTGTTCTTTAGCATCCTGGGTTCCTTGCAAGCGTTCGCCATCATCGTCGCACTGACCGATGGGGGGCCCTCCAATTCGACTCACTCCGCAGTGTCTTATCTATACAATTTCGGGATCAAACGCATGCGGGTGGGGTTTGGCAGCGCGATCGGCGTAACGCTTTTCATCATCTGCGTGTTGGTGATGGTGATCTACAAACGACTTCTCATGCGCGAAAAGGAGGCGCGGTAGACCATGAAAGCAAATCGTACCGGTCTCTTTTTGTACTACCGCTGGTTGGTACTCCTGCTGGCAGCCGGTTTTTGTTTGTTGCCGCTCTGGGCCACGGTGATTGGCGGATTTAAATCCCCAGGCGACCTGCGAACCAACGCCTTCGGGCTGCCGCGCCAATGGCTGTTAGACAATTACGTGTCGATTGTTACGGGCGGTCGCTTTTGGCAGATGCTGGGCAACTCTGCCTTCATCGCCGCGGTCACAGTTTTCCTGACTCTCTTAGTGAGCTCTATGGCGGCCTTTGTCCTGGCTCATCTCCGCTTTGCGGGAAAGCGGTGGATCGCCAATTATTTGGCCTTAGGACTTACGTTCCCGTTTGCCACGGCGGTCTTACCGGTCTTTATCCGGGTGCGCGATATGGGCCTTCTGGATTCGTATTGGGGGGTGATTTTGCCTCAGATAGCTTTCAATCTCGGCTTTTCTGTCGTGCTGCTGCAGGGTTTTTTTGCGGAATTGCCAGGCGAGTTGTTTGAAGCGGCTTATGTCGACGGCTGCAGTTATCCGCGGATGTTCTGGCAGATCACCCTGCCCTTGTCTCGGCCGATTCTAGCCACTGTGGGAGTACTTTCCCTGGTGGGAAGTTGGAACGAATATTTGCTGCCTTTGGTCATGATCAACGACGAATCCCTCTATCCCTGGCCCCTGGGCATTATGCAATACCAGGGCCAATACGGAACAGATTGGGGCAAGGTGCTGGCCTTTGTCAGCCTGACACTGACCCCGGCAGTCATTTTTTACCTCATGGCCCAGAAACACATCATCGCCGGACTCACCTCGGGAGCGGTTAAAGGCTAGCGTCACAATGCCGTGTCTGGTCCTGGTTGCGATCTGGAGCGCCGAAGGCGAGAAACAGGGATAGCCGCTGGGGCGCAGCTTGGCGAAGCGAGGCTCTTGAGTTTGGACATTTCGAAGACGATTTTCAGGCCTGGGTGACCCTCCGGAGAAGGTACCCCGGAGGGGCACTGGCCTGAACCGGAGTGAAAACCCCTAAGCGCAAACTTAAGCTAAGGAAAATTCTACCACGAAAGAGCGCAGCTTGTCCCGGAGGGACCAAGCGAGAGTATCCTGTCCCGGAGGGACCAAACGAAAGTAGCCTGGCACGAAGTGCCTGGGAATAAGAGAAAAGTGGATCCGTCCCGGAGGGACGGTTGATCTGCTCACAGTCCCAGAGATACGGCATTGATAGAAGCAGATGAACATGGTCAGCGACTCCGCCAATGCACATAGGATGAATTCCGTTTTGCTTTGCGATGCCACCGAGACCGAGGAGGAACATGACACATTTGGAGCAAACCTTGATCAACCGTCCCTACAGGACTAGACGCGTCTTTTTTCTTTTTTCCAGGCACTTCGTGCCAGGCCGCCTTCGCAGACTACGGCGCGCCTCGACAGCCATAGTAAGAACTGCCTGACG
>JAFAKL010000326.1 GCA_019235445.1 Verrucomicrobiota bacterium
GTCAGCAAAAGAAAAAGTTACCAGCGTCAAGAGTAAGGGGGGTTGTCAGTGCTCTCCCAATCGTCCTCGTCGACGTCGTTTGCGATTTTTGACCGGGCGCAATTGCAGTGCCTCGCCCCCCACCCTCTCGGCTGGATCAGGGACCAATCACCCGCCAAAGTCAGAGAACGAAAACGACGACGACGACGCGGGGGGATGACTCCCAACCAACGAGAACAGGATCCTCGCCACGCTTCGCATAACGGGCTACAGGTGCTCCTGGATGATTGTTTCGGCCTGGCGCCTGTACGCGGTGTATTCGTCCAGGAACTCTTCCCGGCCGGGAAATCCCAGACGGATGGCGAGCACGCGCAGTTCTTCGGCGTTGGATGGGAGTTGAGAGATGGAGCTGTTTGAAACCCGTCGCAGAACCGATTCGACTCGCCGGAGGAACCTGTAGGTGGCGCGGAGAACCTCGCTTTCGCCCGAATCCAGGATGCCGGTCAGTTTTTCGATAGCCTGAAGAGTATTGGTCTCCGGCACCAGGTGCTTCATCTGAAGGTACTGAACAAGGAATTCGATTCCGATCAGGCCGCCTTTTCCTGTCTTGAAACAGAGGAGATCGTCCCCTTTCGCGCGTTCCCTGCGGATCCGTTGATACATTCTTCGAATTTCCGTTTTCGGTTCGCCTCGCACGCTCCAGCGTTTCCAGATTTCGGCGACAGCAAGGTCCAAAGATTGCGTCTCCGATCCATGCACGGCGCGTGCTTTGGTCAACGCTTGCGCTTCCCAGAATTGGGCCCGTTGCTCGAAATATTCGCGATAGGCGCTAAGCGGGCTCACCAGAACCCCTTTTTCGCCGTGTGGACGCAGGCGCGCATCGATCGGAAAGACAACGCCTTCCGCCGTTTTCGCCCCCATCGCCTGGATCAGTTGCCCGCCGGCTTTGACCTGATTTCCAATGAAAACTACATCCAGGTCGGCTCCATAAAGCAGTTCGCCACCGCCGAATTTTCCGAGGGCGAGGACAGTCACCGGGTCCGGCGGTTCCAGCTGCTGGCAACAGTACTCGAGGCAGGCTTCGGCCAGATTCGTCATTTCGAGCTGCAGATTCTCCTGGGAGGCTATTCCCAGAATATCGCGCAAAAGAATGCGGACGACCGCGGTTGTCCGGTAAACGCGAACCCAATCCAGCGGCGATAAATCTTCGCCTTTCCCATCAAGACCTTCTAAAAACTGTTCTTTTGACAGCGACAGCCCTAGGGTCTGGCCACGTGTAATTTCCTCGATGAGCTCGGGGCGCCGAATCACCACCTCGCTGTAAATCGCGCTGGCATCAAAAAGCCGGACTAGAAGCTCCAGCAGTTTGGGGTTGGCGAGCATCGTTTCGAAGAGGAGTCCCCGGGTCCCGTAAGCATCGACAAAGCGGACCAAACGGTTCAAGGCTGCATCGGGTTCGGCCATCCGCGCGAACCAAGTCAACAATTCCGGTTCAAGCTTGGCTGCCAGTCTCCGAGTCCGAGGTGCCACGTGGACATTGGAAGGGCCCTCCCGCAGCGCCGAAAGCGCGCGGGTGGCGCTTTGCGGATCGCGAAAGGCTGAGAGATCGCGGTGGACTTCTTTCGGCCGCCCTTCGCCGCTTTTAAGGAGGCGATCGAAGACAGAGCGCACGGCTGAGGTATGCGACTGCAACGCTGCAGCAAATGCAACGACATCCTCACAGCCGAGAGTGCGGGCGATTCCTGTCCATGCTTCGCGCCGGGACGGCAAGGTGTGTGTCTGCTGTTCGTTCTGAATCTGCAAACGATGTTCGATGGCCCGCAGGAAAATGTACGCCGTCCGCAGCAGGCGCACTTCGTCCGGCGGAAGGATGTTCAACTGCTCGAGCGCAACCAGAGTTTTGAGGCTGTTTCGCTCTTGGAGAAAGGCATTTTTTGCCCCGTGCAAAAGCTGCAAGGTCTGCAGAATGAATTCGATTTCCCGTATACCACCATAACCCAGCTTCACGTCACGATGCAGATCCGCAATCCCAACGATCTCTCTCTCGATCCGTGCTTTCAAGGCCACGATTTCTTCCATCAGATCGGTGGAAACGGTCCGGGGAAAAATGAAAGGCTGCAGCCGTTGATTGAATTCGTAGAGCAGCTCACTGTCTCCGGCCACTCCCCTGGCCTTGATCAAAGCCATCCTTTCCCAGGTCTCGCCGTAACCCGCATAGTAGTTTTCCATGGCGGCCAGTGAGCGAACCAGCGGCCCATCCCTCCCCTCGGGGCGGAGTCGCACGTCGATGCGAAACAACGGATCCGCCGCTAACGAGAAAATCCGAATTATATTCTCGGCCAACCGCCTGAAGA
>JAFAKL010000347.1 GCA_019235445.1 Verrucomicrobiota bacterium
CCGTGGTGGGCGGTAGCGGGAGGGGCAGAATTGTTGGGGGTTCGGCGGCTTCCGGAACGGATGGTCGCGATATCGATGGTGGCGGATCAGGCCGAATCGCTTCCTCCTTCTGTGCTCTTGGCGGCTCTGCAGCGGGCTGAGGGCTGGAGACGAACGGATCGCTCGATTTCGCTTCCGTCTGCCCAGGGAGATCGGAGGAAGTGAGAGCAGACCGAGGTGGTTCTTCCTGAGGCGCGACTTCGGGTTTGCCTTTCAAAGCCGCAATGGCTTCCGGGACAGAGGGGAAGATCTTGAACAGCAGGTTAAAATGGGAAATTTCAAAGACCTGACGGACCACTTCGCTCGGCGCGGCAACGGCAAGAGACGCATTGCGATGCGCCACCCTTTTGGCGGTTGAAAGCAACACCCGGAGACCGGCGCTGCTTAGCAACTCTACTTGCGATAATTCGATGATGTAACAATCGCCGGCTTCCTGAATCATCGCATTGATTTGATGCTCGAAATCGAGAGCTGACTCGAAATCAACCCGGCCGCTGACTCGCAAAATCTTGCATCCCTGTGAGGATTCAGTTTTCCCGATCATGCAAAGATTTTTTCAATTTTTTTCTTAGCCGCAGGCAATTCCACGATTCTCTCCACTCATAATGAGTCTCATCCATCATTTTCAGAACGAGATATAATCCAAGACCACCCACAGACCGGTCCGATATGCTTTGTCCAAGCGAAGCCGGTTCCGGCTGTATTAACGGATTAAAGCGGTGTCCGTTATCTTTCAATTGAATCTCCAACCAGTCTTCATCGAATCCGATGTCCAGATAGGATCGCTGATCAGGTTCGATACTGAAGCCGTATTTTAGAAGGTTTGAAACCAGCTCATCGATGACCAGCAAGACCGTGGCACGAACTTCGGCCCCTCCCTGCTCACTGGCAAGGACCAACTCCAACTCCTGCTTCATGCGTTGCAATGCAGTTGATTGGTTGCGGATTTCGTAGGAAAATAATACACGCATCGCACCGCCTCTGCCGGTGAACGTCAAAGGCTTCTTCGCCTTTTACCCATAGCGTCGCCAGGATCAATACGCCAAATCCCGCTTCGAGAAAAAAATGCCACCTTGCAGCACTCTGACCGGGCTTGGCATGTGTTTGGCGTCGCACCTTCCGTGTTTGATCCTGGATCATTGAGCGAGTGAGCGGCGTTTTCCAAAGCCAGGAACTTTCAACAGGCCGGAAGGCTACTTTTCTCGTTTCCCAGAATTTGTCGATCCACCCCGGAATGCCGATGAAAGCCTTTGCACGGGCGGGCAGAATTTAATCCATCCGTTTGATTGCATTCGTGCCGGGGCCCGTCCAACATACTGTATGAAGAAATTTCTTGTCCTTCTGCTGGTTGTCGGGGGCTTGGTGTTCGTCGCTGAACCGAAGGCGATGGCCGGCGTTCACTTTTCTTTCGGATTTCCGATCCCCGTTCCGTTTTTTTATGGGCCCGGTTATTACGGCGGTTACTATGGGCCGGGACCCTACTACTACGGGTATCCCTATTACTACGGGTACGGGTACGGTGGGTACGGTTATTATCGTTACGGGCCATATGGGCGCCGCTATTATGGCGGGCGCGGATACTACGGGCGCGGATACTACGGGCGCGGATACTATGGGCACGGATACTATGGGCACACGTATAATGGCCACTCCTATTACCGCCACTAAGCGAATGCTGGCACCGGCAGGCTTACGTTCCAGGAGATTCGTGTAAGCCCAGGCCGCGGAGAGGTCGTATCGCCGCTCGAGTCTCGTTACGGAGCATGGCCATCTTTTCGCGAGTCCATTCAAGCTGAGCTCTTCTCTTTTCCGTCCATTGCTCTTCGACGGCCCGAAGGCGATTCCGGGCCCTAGCGAGGGTGGCAGAGGCTGCCTCAGTGAGGGCCCCACCTTTGAGGCGTGTCTCGAGCCGGCGTTGAGCTTCGGCCAATTCCGCCAGAACGATCTTTTCCTCCGGAACGCGACGAAGCTTTCCGGCCAGGCTGAGTTTAGAGAGCGTCCAAATCGCCCACTTGGTAGGGTCGAACTGCCACGGCTTCACTCCGTTTCGATAATCGTACTGAAATTCGTGGTGAAAATTGTGATATCCCTCGCCCAAGGTCACGATAGCCATGATCCAGGAGTCCCGTGCGCTGCATTTGGAGGAATAAGGGCGGTCGCCGAGGTAATGGCACAGAGAATTGATGCAAAAAGTACAGTGCTGTAAAACAACGATACGGACCACCCCCGCGATGAGAAAGGCGCCCAGTGCAGATATCCATCCACCCCAGAGAAATCCGATCAACGCAGGTAAAAGAAAGGAAACGATGGCGCCGATCCAGTGGATGTGCCGGTGCTGCCACATGACCAGGGGATCCTTTTTCAAATCGGCTACATTGTCGAAAGGCGGCGGGGGGTCGAGTTTGAAGAGCAGCCAACCGATATGGGCATGGAATAAGCCCTTTGAGATACAATACGGATCGTCCTCGTGATCCACATGCTTATGGTGGCTGCGATGTTCGCAAGCCCACAGGAGCACGGAATTCTCAAATGCCGCCGCACCGAAGACCAAGGTGAAAAGGCGAACGATCCAGTGCGCTTCGAACGTTCGATGGGAGAAAAGCCGATGATACCCGATCGTGATCGAAAATCCGCAGGCGAAAAACATCACGAAAAAGAGAACGACCTGGAAAGAATCGAGACCGAAACGCCACAGATAAAGGGGCGCCGCGGTGACCGCCAAAAACAAGGTACCGATCAGAAACGAGCTAATCAGCCAATTGACTTTCTCAAAGGGGATTCGTGAAAACATGCTGTCGTTATTTTGCTCAAGCTTGAAGAACGGATCGGGGGCCGAACATCCGGAGCGAATCCGTTCCCCGGTTGTCAATGTCTTACATAGGCAATGAAGACCTCGCAGTCCATTCTCTGACAGCAAGGGCTCTCACCCCAGCCGATAAACTATACGAGCCTTGCTGAGGTCGTACGGCGACATCTCAAGCTTCACCCGATCCCCCAGGTTGAGGCGGATAAAGCGTTTGCGCATTTTGCCGGAGATATGCGCGAGCACGACCTGGTTATTAGGCAGTTCTACTCGAAACATCGTTCCAGGGAGGATCGAGACGATTTTACCTTCGACTGAGATCGCCGGTTCGTTGGACATGATAGATTGATTCTCGGGTGAAGGTAGGTTCGAGGAGTGTCAGTGCGGACGGGAATCGTCTCTCTTGCATCGCAGTCAACCACCTCCCGAGGCGATGGACGATGCCAAAAGGCGTTCTACCATCCAATTAGCGCCTTGACTGCGAAACCGGGCGCCTTAGACGTTCCTCCTTCGGACGCGCTTCGTTCACGGTTATCGTCCGGCCACCGAATTGTTTACCGTGCAAGGTAGCGATCGCCGCCCGGCCTTCTGCCTCGTTACCCATCGTCACAAAAGCGAACCCTCGCGAACGGCCGGTCTCTCGATCGTGGATGACGCGGATCTCTCTCACCGTGCCAAATTGTTCAAAGATGTCCTGAAGATCGGCTTCGGACGTTTCGAATGAAAGGTTTCCAACATAAAGCTTCATAGCTTGATAAAATTAACCTGAGTCGTGATCTGCCAGCTCCAGAGCCGTTCCCGAAGACCGGATTTCAAATCACCATCGAGAAAACCTCACCTGACGATCTACCGCGCTTTGAACTAGAGCAAACAGGCGATATCATGCTATCGCCAATGTATAAATCAAGTGAAAGTCTTGTGTCAAAATGAAGGCTTTTTGTGGGTCCCTGGGTGATCTGTTCCAGGTCTTCTGATGACCCAAGCTTTGCAGCCGTCCTCCGCCACGTACGCCGGCTCTCCGAGTGCATCAGGGTTTTTGACCTTACCCGAAGTATTGGACAACAAAATGATCCGCAGCCCTGGATCGACCAACTGCGCATGTTCTGCGGTTTTCAACGCAACGTCATAGGCCCTCGTCTGCGGGCTCTGCTTTTGCGCTCGAATTTCCTCGAGGATCTGTTCGGGCAACTCCGTGAGAACCACGAAACGTGCAGCTTTGTAGCCTGTTCCCGTTGAAAACTCCACCCGCATGAAAGTTTGCATCCAAAAAGGAGCCTACTCTGGTCTCGCTATAGCCTGCAAGGCATCAAAACCGAAAGCGGCCAAGGAGCGTCTCGTGAACGGGTGGGTCAACGCCCGATCGTGTACCAGACCGGTCTCTTGCCTTCATCGATCAGTTGTAAAGCTCCAAGTGGAGGTTATCGTACTTGTGCTCCCCCGCTCCGTTAAACCCGCAAATTTGGTCTTGGAAAAGAACTTAAAGCAGGAAAACGTCTTCACTACCCTGCGCCGCTTCGCGCAACCGCGCCTCGCGTTGCGGCGGTGCGAACTCTGTAGTGTCAGTCTGGCTGCAGAGCATCGCCACCTGCTCGAAACATCTACTGGACAGGTTGTTTGCGCCTGTGACTCCTGTGGATTGCGTTTTCAGGCTGTGCTTGACGGCCGTTTCAAGCTGATCCCCCGAGAGGTCCGATCCCTGCCCAGCATTGAATTGACGGATGCGGAATGGGAGAGCCTGGCCCTTCCGATCAATCTCGCCTTTTTCTTCCGGAGCTCTCCGGTAAATAGAATCAAGGCGATGTATCCAAGTCCCGCCGGAGCGACTGAGTCGCTTTTGCCTCTGAAGGCCTGGGACACGCTGGCAGCGACTAATGCAGCCCTCGCAAGCATGGAATCCGATGTCGAGGCACTCCTTGTCAATCGGGTAGGCACAACACGCGAATATTACCTGGCACCGATCGATGTGTGCTTCGAACTGGTCGGACTGATCCGCGTCCATTGGCGTGGGTTTGCGGGCGGAGAAGCCGTTTGGGCGGAAATCGACAGATTTTTCACCCGCCTTCGATCGGAATCGCGCCCGGTATTGGAAGCGCCAGGTAGAGAGTAGTGATGCCTGAACTCGATTTTAAAGTGACCGGAGTGGAACCTGCCGCACGCGGCATAGTCCCTCTCCTCCACTTTCATTTGGAGATAACCAACGCACCCGCCACTGAGCTCATTCAGGCGGTGATTCTTCAGGCGCAGATTCAAATTCAATCGGCGCATCGCTCGTATGATGATGATGAAAGGGAAAAGCTAGTCGACCTTTTTGGAACTCTGGATCGATGGGGACAAACCCTGCGCAATCGCCTCTGGGCCCACGCGAACGCCACGGTCCGCCCTTTCGCCGAGAAAACTGAGACGGTGCTGCCAGTCCAGTGCACCTATGACCTCAACCTGACGGCGACAAAATATTTTTACGCGCTTAAAGAGGGGGCAGTTCCGCTTCTCTTTCTGTTCAGCGGAACGGCTTTTTATGCTTCGACGGACGGGCGGTTACAGGTGCAACAGATCCCCTGGGAGAAGGAGTGCAGTTACCCGATGGGGGTGCAGGTCTGGCAGGAGTTGATGGAACGCCATTATCCTAACAGCGCCTGGGTTTCTCTGCGCCGCGATGTTTTTGAGAAATTGTACGCCTATAAGCGCAACCAAGGACTGCCAACCTGGGAACAGACGATTGAAATGTTGCTGAACAAGTATGAATCCGTCGACGGTCGATAAAATCGTAAATGCCGTGTTGTATGAAGGATTCATCCTTTATCCCTATCGGGCGTCCTCTCGTAAGAACCGGCAGCGGTTTACCTTTGGGAGGGTTTATCCGGAGGCCTACAGTAAGGCCCAGAATGGGGCAGAACCATCTATCATGCAAACGGAATGCCTTCTGCGGAACAGGGGTGAGATGCCGACTCTGGAAGTCCGAGTGCGATTTCTGCACCCGGTTGCACGGACGATTGGTCTGCTTGGAGCCCCCGTAGCGGAACTGCCTGCTGATTTTGAGCTGAGTTCTTTAAGCTTCGTTCCTGAAGTACGCATCGAGGACAAGCTGTACCAGGCCTGGCAAGAAGCGGTCGAACGGGAAGTCCAGTCGTCTCATCGGCCTCTGGAAAGCCTCACTCGCCAGGTTATATCGATCCCTTTCCATTTTGCACCCTCTCTCACTTTTGAACCGATTCTAAACGGTGAAATGCAAAAAGTAGTCGGTGCCATAGTCCGGCGTCAGCAGAGCCTGAACGGAACAGTGGTTATCGCCGTCCAGCCTCTGAGCGGCGAGGTGTTCAAGGTCAGAGTAACGGTCCGAAATGAAACTCCGCTCCTGCAAAGCGAACTGCATCAGCCAGACGAAGTTCTTACCCGAACCTTTGCTTCTACCCATACGATTCTTGAATCGGAGAGGGGCGAATTTCTTTCCCTGATGGACCCGCCTGAAGCATACGCCGAAGCCGCCTCCTCGTGCGCTAACATCGGCACTTGGCCAGTGCTGGCCGGCGATAGAGAGAAAGGCGAGACAGGGACCATGCTGTCGTCGCCCATCATCTTGTATGACTATCCGGAGATCGCCCCGGAAAGCCCCGGCGAATTGTTCGATGGGACAGAGATCGACGAGATTTTATCTCTGCGGGTATTGACAATGACGGACCAGGAAAAATGGGAGATGAGCCAGACCGATGAGCACGCTCGAGAGATTTTGCATCGCACAGAAGCATTATCGGAAGAGGACTTCTGGAGAATGCACGGCACGACCAGGGGAAAGGAATTCTCCAGCGAAGACTTTTTCAATCCGAACACGCGCTTGCAAACGGTGTCGGTGAAGGGAACTCATCTGCGGGTAGGTCATCGCGTCCGCATCAGGCCGAAGGGACGGGCCGACGTCATGGATCTTGCTCTCGCCGGTAAGATCGCGCTGATCGAATCGATCGAGCAGGATGCCGAGAACCGGATTTACCTCGCGTTGGTGCTGGAGGAGGATCCCGGAAAGGATCTGGGGATGCTGCGACAGCCGGGGCATCGCTTCTTCTACGGTGCGAACGAAGTCGAACCGCTGACTGATGACCAATGAGCAGTCAAAAAAAATTACTGGTCGCCGGTATTGGCAACATTTTTTTGGGCGACGACGCTTTTGGAAGCGAAGTGGCGCGTCAATTGATGCACGAAACACTTCCGCCAGAAGCGCGGGTCTTCGATTTCGGGATCCGAAGCTACGATCTGGTCTATGCCCTGATGGACGGGTATGACGCCACGATTTTGATTGATATCACGTCGCAAGGCCAGCCGCCCGGCACAGTTTACCTGATTGAACCGGATCTGAATCAGCTTGATCAAATCGATGAACCGATGGCGGATGCGCACAGCATGAATCCGCTCAAGGTGCTGCAGATGCTGAGAACATTCGGAGCCTCCCCGGGCAAGTTGTATTTGATCGGTTGCGAGCCTGCGATCCTGGAGTGCGAAGAGGGCCAGATCGGGCTGAGCGAAAGCGTGTCTGCGGCGGTTCCACAAGCCATCCAGATGATCAAATCATTGGTGAAGAATCTTTTGAGTGACAACGCCAAAGTAGAAGTGGAAAGTGAGTGACAAACCGCGAAGGAGGTGAAACAAAAATGCGTCCGTTGAGCATGACCGGATTTATCTTGTTGGCGATTCTTGCGATGACGGTGATCGCGAACTTACCCGAGTTGCAGCGTTACCTGCGTATGCGGAGCATGTGAAAATGCATCCGAAGATGGAGTGAGTTTTGCTCTCAATGAGACGTTTTGAGGAGTCGCTGCCGGGCGAAGCAATGACGACTCGGATGTTTCAGGAAAACGATTTGTAATAAAGAATTCGCCGCTTAGAATAGCTGTTTAACCTCTAACCCCCCTGAAAGAAAGGAGGCTCTGCCGTCCATGGCAAAAGCTGCTCCACAATTACATCGCGAACCTGATGTAAAGGAAATTCACGTCGTATGGATGACGACCGGCCTCGGATGTGACGGAGATTCAGTATCGATCACCGCCGCTTCTTTGCCAAGTATTGAAGACTTGGTGATGGGTGCCATTCCCGGGTTGCCCAAGGTGTATGTTCATAATCCCGTGATCGCGTACGAAGTCGGCGACGATTTCATGAGATACTGGTATCAAGCCGCTGCCGGCAAATTGGATCCGTTTGTGCTGGTCATGGAGGGTTCTATCCCCAACGAGAAGATCAAAAAGGAAGGGTACTGGGCGGCGTTGGGTACTGATTCCAGAACAGGGCAGCCGATTACGACCAACGAATGGATCGATCGGCTGGCGCCTAAGGCGCTTGCGATCGTGTGCGCAGGTACTTGTGCTACGTATGGCGGGATCCATGCGATGGAAGGCAATCCCACGGGCGCAATGGGATTAGCCGACTATCTGGGCTGGAACTGGCGATCGAAAGCAGGGCTGCCCATCGTGAACGTCCCTGGCTGTCCGGTGCAACCGGACAACATGATGGAAACGCTGCTTTATCTGCTTTATCAGGTGGCCGGGTTAGCACCCATGATCCCGCTGGACGAGCAGTTACGGCCGAAATGGCTGTTCGGACGAACAGTCCATGAAGGTTGTGACCGCGGCGGATACTTCGAACAGGGACAGTTTGCCAAGGAATATGGCTCACCCGAGTGCATCGTGAAACTGGGATGCTGGGGACCGGTGGTGAATTGTAACGTCACGAAACGCGGCTGGATGGGCGGGATCGGGGGTTGTCCGAACGTAGGAGGCATCTGCATCGGGTGCACCATGCCAGGGTTCCCAGACAAATTCATGCCATTCATGGACACGCCTCCAGGCGCTTCGGTTTCCTCCTCGACTTCCGGCCTCTATGGCGTGGTTATTCGAAGTCTTCGCTCCATTACGCAGCACACCGCGAACACGGAACCGAAATGGCGCCATCGGCGTTCCACGCTGACGACCGGTTACCAACCTGCGCATTATGGCAACGCCTGAACCCCTCCAAAACCAAAGAAGCGCTGAAGCAAACCCAAAAAAACGATCCACAACGCCTTTACAATTGAACCATGCAAATGGAAACCACGACGATTTCAGAAACGGAAACAACTCCCAAGGCGGGCAATATTGTAGAAATGTCTTGGGACCCCATCACCCGAATCGTCGGGAGCTTGGGGATTTTCACGAAGATTGACTTCACCAATAAAAAGGTAGTCGAGTGCCATAGTACATCCTCGATCTTCCGAGGGTACAGCATCTTCATGAAAAACAAGGACCCGCGTGACTCGCATTTCATCACCAGCCGAATCTGCGGGATCTGCGGCGACAATCACGCGACCTGCTCGGTGTATGCCCAAAACATGGCCTACGGCATCAAACCGCCGAACATGGCAGAATGGATTATCAACCTCGGCGAGGCTGCTGAGTACATGTTCGACCATAATATTTTTCAGGACAATCTGGTCGGGGTTGATTTCTGCGAGAAGATGGTGCGGGAGACCAATCCGGGCGTTTGGGAACAAGCCCAAAAAACCGAAGCACCGCATGCGAACGATCACGGATACCCTACGATCGCGGATATCATGCGGTCCCTGAATCCTTTCGAAGGCGAATTCTACCGAGAAACGCTCCAGGTGAGTCGGATGACCCGGGAAATGTTTTGCCTGATGGAAGGGCGGCACGTCCATCCTTCGACGCTTTATCCGGGTGGGGTAGGAACTGTTCCTTCCGTCCAGCTATTCACCGACTTCCTCGTTCGCCTGATGAAGTACATCGAGTTCATGAAGAAAGTGGTACCGCTTCATGACGATCTTTTTGACTTTTTCTACGAAGCTTTGCCCGGCTACGAGCAGGTCGGTCAAAGACGCATTCTCCTGGGCTGCTGGGGATCTTTCCAGGATCCTGACGTGTGTGACTACGATTACAGGACCATGGATCGCTGGGGTAAAGCGATGTATGTGACTCCAGGGGTGGTCGTGGATGGTAAGCTAGTGACGACGAACCTGGTCGACATAAACCTCGGGATCCGGATTTTGCTCGGATCATCTTACTACGAAGATTGGCAGAACAAGGAGACCTTTGTTTCGACGGACCCGCTTGGCAATCCGGTCGACAAGCGTCACCCGTGGAATCAGACGACGATACCGAAGCCGCAAAAGCGCGATTTTGGCGGGAATTACACTTGGGTCATGTCGCCGCGGTGGTATGACAAGCGCACCGGCGATCACCTGGCGCTCGATACGGGAGGCGGCCCGATCGCTCGTCTCTGGGCGACGGCTCTGGCCGGACTGGTGGATTTCGGCTACGTCAAGGCGACCGGAAGCAGCGTGAAGATCATCCTGCCGCAGACGGCGATGAAACCCGAGGTCGAGTTCGAGTGGAAAATACCTAAATGGAGTAACGCCATTGAGCGCGACCGCGCCCGGACATATTTCCAGGCCTACGCTGCGGCGGCAGCAATGTATTTCACGGAGCGTGCGATGGCGGAGCTTCATGCCGGACGAACGAAAACTTTCACTCCGTTCAAGGTGCCGCAGGAAGCGATCGGCTGCGGTTTTCACGAAGCCGTGCGCGGCGTGCTCTCGCATCACCTGGTGATTCGGGGGGGGAAAATTGCCAACTATCACCCCTATCCCCCTACTCCCTGGAATGCGAATCCGCGCGATACCTACGGAACCCCCGGCCCCTACGAGGACGCGGTGCAGAACACGCCGATATTCGAAGAAAACGGACCGGACAAATTCAAAGGCATCGACATCATGCGGGCGGTCCGGAGTTTTGACCCTTGTCTGCCTTGCGGCGTACACATGTATCTGGGAGACGGGAAGGTGCTAAAACAGATGCACACTCCCACCGCATTTGCGGGTTTGGCGCACGGGAAAAGTGGATCGTGAAAGCCGCGATGATTCAAACAATCGAAGCCTCTCCGGATGAGATCTACGACATCGAGCTGGAGCATAGCCTTCTTGAGGCGAACGCAAAGCTCGCGAAGGAAAACCGAGCTTTGCTTGACCGTCACGGTATCGCAGCCATCGATGTGATGGGAGCGATTGGATCAGGGAAAACGACGCTGATCGGATCCCTGGTGGGGCGATTAAAGGACCGCTTAGGGATCGCGGTTTTGAATGGTGACGCAACGACCAGCACCGACGCAGATTTGATCGCAGGGCAAAACGTGCCCGTGGTCCAGATCGCCACGGTCAACGGTTGTCATTTAGACGCTAATCTGGTGGGGAAAGCGCTGCGCAAAATTGATCTCGCCAAACTCAAGCTGATCTTCATCGAGAACATCGGCAACTTAATCTGTCCCGCCGAATTCCCGCTCGGCTCGAAGGCGCGCGTGGTTGTGGTGAGCGTCACGGAAGGGCAGTACATGGTCCGGAAACACCCTCACATGTTTTTTGGAGCGGATGTCGTCGTAATCAACAAGATAGATCTCGCTTCGGCAATGGAAGTCAGCGTCGCCGATCTGATTGCCGACGTGCACAAACTGAAGCCTGGCATCAAGGTTATCCCAACGAGTTGCAAAAACGGTGCTGGTTTGGACGAACTGACCTCTTCGCTGCTGGCGGTGTGACGATGGCCGCAGATGCACGAACTGTCGATAGCATCGTCGGTGGTGGATAGCGTGCTCGAGTTTATCGACACGCATGAGGTCAAGAAGGTCCTGACGGTGCGTTTGGCCGTCGGAGAACTCAGTTATGTGGAAACGGAGCAATTGCGTTTCTGTTACAGTGCGATCACTCAGGAAACCGCGATGGAAAATTCAACGCTTGAAATCGAGAGCGTGGCTGCAGTGGTGGTGTGCCCGCAATGCGATTACCGCGGCTCCCCAAAGTATTGGGAAGATGCGCTCTCCGCTGCACCGATCCCAACCCTTGAATGCCCCCATTGTCACAGCACTGTGGAACCGGTTCAGGGGCACGATTGTGCCATCAAAACGATTCAATTCATCGCCTGCGCTGATGAAATGCCGGGGAACCGAAGGAAGCAGTAAACCTTGGTTTGAATAGAGGCAAATTGAACACTTCCACCAATGAGCGTTCCCTCGCGGCCGGAGAAATGCCGGAAAAAGTATTGTCTTCTGGTGCCAATGACGCACAGGAGCAACTCGAGGCGATGAATTTGCACGGTGCCCGGATTCAGCAACTTCTAGAACAGATCGAGGCCATTCCCGCTGCTTCAACGCGCGAATTGATCCATGATTTCATGGAGGCAACGCTCGCGTTTTATGGCCAGGGCCTGGCCAGAATCCTTCAGCTGGTTGATGAATCCGGGCCGGAGTATCAGAAGGTGTATCAGCACCTCATCAACGACAAGGTCGTACGGGGGTTGTTGCTCATTCACGATCTACATCCTGCGGATCTTCAAACTCGGTTGCGCGAGGCGCTCGATCATGTCCGCCCCTATCTCCAGAGTCACGGAGGCAACGTGGAGTTGATCAGCCTGACAGGTCAGACGGCGAGATTGCGGCTCCAGGGCACCTGCAAAAGTTGCGCTTCTTCTGCGGTCACCTTAGAGCTGGCGATACGCAATGCCATTGAAGAGGCGTGCCCTGATCTCGCCGGGTTTGAGGTGGAAGGCAGTGCGGAAAAGGAAGTACCCGCCGCGACCGCAGCTCCATCGCCAGAGCGCACTAAGCCGAACTGGATCACCTTGGAGAGCGCGCCACAGCTGGACGATGGGGCTTGGATGCCTGTGCGAGTCGCCGGTAAACGCCTGGTCGTCTGCAGAGTGGAGGGGAGCTTATATGCTTACCGGAACAATTGTCCGGCGTGCAATATGCCTTTCGATGCCGGGACCCTTGAAGCTGGATTGTTGTGTTGTCCCCTGGGGCATCGCTACGAGGTGCGGCGCGCGGGGCGGTGCGCTGAAATGCCCACGGCCCACCTCGATCCTTACCCGCTGCTTGTCCAGGAGGGAATGGTAAAGGTGGCGCTGACGCTATGAATGCCGAACGCGCGAAAGTTGCGGTTCGGGGAGTCGTCCAAGGGGTCGGTTTTCGACCGTTCGTTTACCGGTTAGCCACCCAGATGAGACTGAACGGCTGGGTATTGAACTCTGCCCAAGGCGTCTTCATAGAGGTGGAAGGCGATAGGAACGTACTTCAATCGTTTCTGCTCCGGTTGGAGAAGGAGAAACCTCCGCGCGCGGTCATTCAGAGCCTGGAGTTTTCATTTCTCGATGCCATCGGTTATCACAATTTTGAAATCCGCTTTAGCGAATCAAGCGGTCAAAAGATGGTTTCGATACTGCCCGACATTTCTGTGTGCGCAGAATGTCTTCGGGAAATTTTCGATCCGGAGAACCGGCGGTACGGTTATCCGTTCACAAATTGCACAAACTGCGGGCCGCGATTCACGATCATCGAAGCCTTGCCCTATGATCGTCCGCAAACCTCGATGAAACGCTTCACGATGTGCTCTGCCTGCGAGCGAGAATATCATGATCCCGGGGATCGCAGGTTTCACGCACAGCCAAACGCCTGTCCAGTTTGCGGTCCGCGCCTTGCTCTTTGGGATGCAAAAGGAACAGCGCTGGCAGAAAAGGAAGAGGCAATGGTGCGCGCCATCGAAATCGTTCGCCAGGGCCAAATCCTCGCTCTTAAAGGAGTCGGCGGGTTCCAACTGTTGGTGGACGCTCGTAACGCCGGCGCGGTTCGACGTCTAAGGGAGCGCAAGCGTCGAGAGGAGAAGCCATTTGCTCTGATGTACCCCTCCCTTGATCTGGCCAGGCGGGATTGCCACGTCTCAGAGCTAGAAGCGCGCCTGTTGCTTGCTCCCGAAGCGCCCATCGTGTTGCTTCAACGCAGATTGCCTGAATCGGTGGTTGCGCCTGAGGTCGCGCCGTCCAGTCCGAGTTTGGGTGTCATGCTGCCCTACTCGCCGTTGCACCATCTCCTGATGGGAGATCTGGGGATCCCCGTCGTCGGGACGAGTGGGAACTTGAGCGACGAACCGATCTGCATCGACGAATACGAAGCGCTGAAAAGGCTGGAAGGAGTGGCCGATTATTTTCTGGTGCACAACCGGCCGATCGTCCGCCACGTGGATGATTCCGTGGTGCGGGTAATTTGCAATCGCGAACTGGTGTTGCGAAGGGCGCGAGGCTATGCGCCGCTCCCGGTGCACATGAAAACGACTCTGCCATCCATTTTGGCAGTGGGCGCGCATCTGAAGAACAGCGTCGCTCTGAGCGTCGGCAAGGAAATATTTATCAGCCAACACATTGGCGACTTGGCAACGAACGGGGCCTTCTCAGCTTTTTGCAAGACGACAGCGGATTTGCCACGCCTTTACGAAGCAGAGATCAGCGTCGTTGCCTGTGATATGCACCCCGATTATCTGTCGACCAAGCATGCGAGGCGAATGCCAGCACCCTTGCACCCTGTCCAACATCATTTCGCACATGTCTTGGCCTGCATGGCCGAGAACGAATTGGAAAACCCGGTTCTCGGTGTCTCATGGGACGGTACCGGGTATGGCACGGACGGTACCGTGTGGGGTGGAGAATTTCTCCGGACCGAGGAAGACTCGTTCCAGCGCGTCGCGCATTTCCGCCAATTTCGGATACCGGGAGGCGACGCCGCCGTCAAAGAACCACGCCGGGCCGCCTTAGGCCTTCTGTATGAAATCTGGGGCGAAGCCGTAATGACAGATGCCAAGTTGGCGCTAATGGCCGGCTTTTCCAAAAGCGAATTAGTGGTTATCCGACAAATGCTTTCCAAACGAGTCAACTCTCCGCTTACCTCCAGTGTAGGCAGATTGTTCGACGCGGTGGCCTCGATCCTCGGGCTCCGGCAACGCGTCACCTTCGAGGGGCAGGCTGCCATGGAGCTGGAATTCGCGTCCCACAGTGGCACTGAAGAAGCCTATCCCTTCGATAGGACTACCTCCCTGCCGTCGATCATCGATTGGGCGCCGATGATTACAGAGATTCTGATCGACCTCCAAAAGGCGAAGCCAGTTGGGATCATCGCGACAAAGTTTCATAACACATTATCGGAAATCATTGTTGCGGTCGCTCGAGCAATTGGCGTCTTCAGCGTTGTCCTCACTGGTGGGTGTTTTCAAAATCGGTATTTAGCCGAACGGACGATCCGGCTATTACGGGACGCTGGCTTCAAGCCATATTGGCACCAACGGGTACCGCCCAATGATGGCGGGATTGCGCTCGGACAAGTGGTCGGTGCCGCTCTGGCCGCGGCCCAGCAAAAAAGAGTCAAAGTCTCATGAATTTGGTTTACGGAGAAATCGTCGCGATATGCCGGGAGGGTGAGATGCGAGTTGGGAAAATCCGTGTCGGAGGTGCAATCAAAAATGTTTTGCTCGACTTAGTCATCGCCGCGGAAATTGGAGACTCG
>JAFAKL010000048.1 GCA_019235445.1 Verrucomicrobiota bacterium
GCTTGCTATTGCATGCTACCTCTTGAGTTCCCGGGGTTTCGCTGCGGGATGTGCTCACTTATCATAATAACAACGCGCGAACCGGGTTAGACCCTGCCGAAACCATTCTAACGCTGCAGAATGTCAACGCAAACGGCTTTTGGCTGATAGGAAATCTGCCCGTGGACGGACAGGTATACGCCAATCCTTGTACAGCGCCGGCGCGCCCCTCTCGAATGCCAGCGGGTGGGTCATGCAAATGGTCGCTTTCCGTGCGCTCAGCGGGGGCGGGTAGTGTCCGATTTAGTTGCCGATCCTAGATGCTCCAGAACGTCAGTTCGTCGATTTTTGCGCCCTCAGGGCGCTCTTTGATCTCGGTTGGAATTGCACCCTCGGGATAGCGCTCACAGCCGACCGCGAACGTCGCGCCAGGCTCGGGGTGAACCAGGGTGATCACCTTCCCGGCAAGAGTACCAAGAAGCTGGTTGTCGGTTTGATCCTTGTTTGCAGGCAACTGACGTAGTTCTTCGAGCTTGGCCTTCGGCACTCTAATAACGACGTTAAACCGAATATTCGGGTGACCCGACCGGGTAAAGTTACATCGGGCGTAAATGTCAGTGGAGGGCATATTCAGGGTCGCCAGTCTGGTCTAGGAGCGGAGATTCAGCGCGTGACTTATCAGCCCAAATAACACGACAAATCCGGACAGATCTACAAGACAAAACGGCACTTCTTTGTAACGAATGTTGTAAATTCCGACCATAGTCGTCGTCCGTCGGTGTTTTTCGAGTCGGTCCGTTTTGATCGCAACAAAAATACCTGCTATTTCGGGGACAGGACACTAGGCACTTTCTTCCACTCGGCATCGACTGCGGGCGGGAGTTTATCCATCTGCCTGAGGAACATCGCGATCTTCCAGATCTCCTCCTCCTTTAACGTGCTGGTAAAGCTCGGCATCGCCGTGAAGCGGATTCCATGCTTCACCTTCCAGAATGAAACGGCCTCGGGATCGTCTTCGACTCCATCTTTGGCTAGCTGCGGCGCCTCGATGTAGAAGCCTTGAGCCAGGTTAGAAGGCCGGCCGTCCGATGCACCATGACATATCGCGCAATTTTCGGCATACAGGTGTACGCCGGTGATCAGATTCTCGTCGCTCGGCTGAATAGGATTTCTGAGGTCTTTAGTGTCGCGCTCCAGCGCGGCATGCAGCGCCGTGTTTGCCACCCAGCTTTCCAGAGCGGCAGGCTTACTATCCGCGTCCGCCGGTACGATGCCTGTCTTAACCGCGAAGTATCCGACGCCAGCCAACACCACCAGTGTGAAGACTATGCCGACGAGAAAACTCAGGATCAATCTCATTGCTTTATATATGGGGAGCCGTATGAGTTGCCCTCCAAAATTACTGCGGAATCCGGAAAGCCAGTCGGGAGGGTGATGCCGACCAGCTCAAGGAATTCGCCGGCTACCGTGACCGTTCCTTGCGACATCAAGTCTGAATCGAAGCGCTGCATGATGGAACTTGGTAACTCTGGTTTATCCCAAAGCAAGAGCTGGTAGGACCGGCTCGGATCGAGTCCGGTGATGCGCAATGGCCCTTGTACGCTGCTCAGAGTTGTCTCGGTATAGAAGACGAAGAGAAGGAAACGTTGGCGGTCTTCACTGACCACGGCATGAGAGTAAATGGTCGGCTCATCCGTCTGCAGTCGTCGGACTGTACCGCTATGAAGCAGGCTCCGATGTTGTTTATAACGAGCGGTCCAGAGCTCCAGGATGGAGCGTTCTTCCGGCGACAAATCGCGGAGGTCAATCTCCATTCCCATGTGTCCAGCCAAAGCCACAGCGCACCGGAATGGCAGTGAGAGTTTCCGCTTTGTTTGATGTCCGGTGGATGGCCCAACGTGAGAACCCGTGATAATCGCAGGGAAGAAATAGCTGAGCCCACGCTGGATCCGGACTCTTTCATGAGCGTCGTTGCTGTCGGAAGCCCAGATGCGGCAAGTTTGCTCAAGAATTCCAAAGTCCGCCCGCGCACCGCCGGACGCACAGGACTCAATCTCCACTGAAGGGTGCCGTTGGCGAACCCGGCGGAGCAGCTGATATAAGGCCTCTGTCTGGGCATGGACGGAAGGACGGCCGTCTTTTCCAGCGGGGAGAGTCAAATCGCGATTCATATCCCATTTCAGATATTTGATCCCCGGGTATTGGGTGAGTAGCCCGGAGAGAGCGTTCAACAGGTAATCGCTCACCTCCTTGCGGGCCAGGTTCAGGACATATTGGTTCCGGCCAAGCGGTTGGTGGTACGGCGGAAGGTGCAAAATCCAGTCGGGATGCGACCGGAATAAGTCCGAGTCCTCATTTGTCATTTCGGGTTCAAGCCAGATTCCAAACTCCATGCCCGCTGCCTCAATGCGGTCAATCAGCGGTTGAAGACCCTCCGGATATTTGCTTTTGTCGACCTCCCAATCCCCGAGCCCGGCCCGGTCATTCTTTCGTCCGCGGAACCAGCCGTCGTCCAGGACAAAACGTTCTGCCCCCACGCTCGCCGCTAAATCGACTAATCTGAAGAGTTTCTCGTCCTTCTGATCGAAATAAATCGCTTCCCAACTATTGAAATGTACCAGACGCGGTTTTGCCGGATCAGGAAACTGAACCAATCGATCGCGAACAAAGCGATGAAATTGTTGCGACATGTCATTGAGACCGTTCGCAGCCGCCACATACAGTGGCGGCGTCTCGTAGAATTGTCCCGGCTCGAGCACCAACTCTCCCGGAAGAAAAAGTTCTCCGGCCTGAACCAGGAGCTCACCATGCGGGGACCGGTCAACGATCCATCTCCAGTTGCCGCTCCACCCCAAATGAAAACCGAAAACGGCACCTCGCTCCTGACCAAAACCCCGCTCGCCCAGGATCAGCCCGGGAAAGTATTCATGCGACGTTCGGCCATAACGGCTTTCGAATCTGTATTGGCCGATCGGCAGGACAAGGCGTTGCTCTTGAAACTCGCGGTTCCATCGACCGGCCAAAGTTAACATTTCGTTGCAGCTATTTGGCAATGGTAAACAACCTGCCGTTAGCCATTCGAGTTCGTAGGGAACTTCAGCCAGGTTTTTGATCGCAGAACGTATTTGGAAAAGGCCGAACTGAGGGTGGCAGAAAATGGAGACTTTTAACTCCAGCTGAGCGACCGGATCATCCCCGGTCAAGATCAGGAAATCCCTCGTCCGTTCTGCGCTCTGGAACTGGAACTGGGTCGCCCATCCTGTGCGGCCCCGATGGCCTGCCAAACCAGGGTGACCGAAAAACCCGCGCCCGTATTCCGGAATGATCGATACGGGGGTGTATTCGATCAGCTTCGCATGCGGGAGCGGCTTTTGGGTAAGGCTCGCGGCAACATCTGGCAACTTGCCGGAAAGTCTCCTTCCCCAGTAAATAACCTCCGGAAATCCCTGTTCCGGAAAGGCGAGGGCAAGGCTCTGGGTGAGCGAATCAAGTTGAATGATAGCGCTACTCCTATGAAAGTTGAATCCAACTACTTGACGGCGCCTAAGGTCAGGCCCGAGATGAATTGGCGTTGAAGTAAAAAGAACATTGCCACCGGCGGCAATGCGGCAATGATAGATCCAGCCGATATTAACTGCCACGAGGCCACCCATTCGCCTCGCAGAGCCGAGAGTCCGGTGGTGACAGGTTTAACTGCGTCGCTCTGAACCATCACTAAGGCCCAGAAATAGTCGTTCCAGATAAAGGTAAAGATCAAAACCGCCAACGCTGCCAAGGCAGGTCGCATCAGAGGCAAAATGATGCTCCAGAAGATTCGAAATTCATTGGCCCCTTCAACGCGCGCCGACTCCATTAAAGCCTCAGGCAGCGTCGAAATGAAATTCCGCATGAACAGGGCACAGAAGCCTGTCTGGAACGCGAGATGGAAAAAAATCAACGCCCAATAAGTGTCGTAGAGTCCCATCCGCACCGCCATATTCCGGACTGGCACCATCAGGATCTGGAAAGGGACAAAGTTGCCGCCGACGAACATGCAGAACAATAATAAATTGCCTCTAAACCGATATTTAGCCAAGGCGAAGCCTGCGAGGGTGGCCAGAGCAATCGCCCCGGCCACGGCGGGCAAAGTGATGATTACCGTATTAAGCATGTAGCGAGTCATCGGCGTTTGCTGAAACACTTCAGCGTAGTTGGAGAATTTCCATTGCTTTGGCATTCCCCAGTAGTTGCCTACATCGAAGTCTTCGGGTGACCGGAGCGAAGTTAACATTACAGCTAACAACGGCAGGAGCCAACAAACCAGAGCGATAACAACCGCTGCATAGTACCCGTAGCGCTTTGGCGCGCTCGCATCTTGGATAGGGGCAGGAAACATCAGCGCCTTTCGTTGCGGATCATGTGTCTCAGAAAAAAGGCGATAAACACCGACATAATGAGAAAGAGAACAACCGCGATCGCGGCGCCATAACCCATGCGGAAATTGGTGATCGATTGCTGGAACATGAAGTAAGCCAGGATCGACGAGCTACCGAAGGGACCGCCGTCCGTCATGACCTGGACGAGGTCAAACGAACGCAAAGCGCCGATAACAGTGACCACGACCGCGATAAAAGTTGCCGGTGCGAGTTGCGGGATGATGACGTGCCAGAGCAGTTTCAGCCCGCGGGCTCCGTCAATGCGCGCAGCCTCGATCTGTTCCGGATCGACCGCGGTCAGGCCTGTCAGATAGAGAATCATACAATAGGCAATCTGCGGCCAGAGCCCGGCGACGATGATCGAAGGGGTTACCAAGTGCTCATCGGAGAGCGGAGAAATCGCCGGCAATCCGAAGATCCCCAAAATCGTATTCAAGAGACCGTGGGAAGGTTCGTAGAACCAGGAAAAGACTAATCCGACCACCACTCCAGAGAGCACGAAGGGGAAAAAGAAAAGCGACTTCACCAGCCGCATCCCGCGGACCCTCTGATTTAAGAAGATGGCGATGGCCAGCCCGATCACCGGACCGAGCAAAAACAGCACCAACCAGTAGACATTGTTCTTGAGCGAGGTCCAGAATTGATCGTCCTGGAAAAGGGCCACGTAATTGTTAAGACCAATATATTTTTTGGTCGGGCTCAGGCCGTCCCAGTCGAAAAGACTCAGATAGAATGATTGGAAGACCGGGATGACCACGTAGACCCCAAACACAATCACTGCCGGTGCGAGGAAAATCCAGGGGACAAGATGGATGCTGATCCCGCGACGTCTGGGCGCGGGAGCAACCTCTGCCTGGAGTGACACGCTTTGCGGTGGCGCATTCATCTCGCCTTCACTTGAGGGCCGGACAGTTGGGATCAGTTCCCGAGAACGATTCTTTCTTCTCCGACCCGCACCTCAGGTCCTGTGCCCGCCTCTTTCGCCTGTTCCTTGAAAACACGCTCCTCAACTTTGTCCAACCGTTGCAGGATGCTATCAATGCGGTTCGGATAAACCATGAACTCCTGGAAGCCTTTCATCCCCTCAGTGGCCATTTCAGGGTTGGTGTCGCGATCGTAGAATTGCGCCGCTTTGGCGTTCGCCAGGAGCTGGGCTCCCGCCTCCAGAAAAGGATCAGCCGGCGCTTTCGCATTCTGGTTGGCGGGAAGCTCTTTGATTCCCGCCGCAATCATCTCCTGAGTCTCAGGTTTGGCCACAAATTCGAGAAATTTCCGGGCGCCTGCTTTGTTCTTCGCTTTGGCCGGGATATGAACGGTGTCTACCGGCGCATCCTCGCCATCGGCCAGGTCCGGCTTAATCGCTGGAAAGGGAAAGAACCCAAACTTGTCCTTCATGTCATTCGTGATCGTCTCAGTAAAGAAGTTCCCGATGAGGATCATTGCGGCTTTGCCGTTCATGAGGAAAGGAACGCTTTCCTGCCAGGAGTAGTTGCTGTTGTTCGGCAGGAAGAATCCGGCATCGATCAACTGCTTCCACTTCGTGAAGACATCCTTCACTTTGGCATCGGTATAAGGAACTTTGCCGTCCATCAGTTGGAGATGAAAATCAAAGCCGTTGGTCCGCAGGTCCAGGTAGTCAAACCATCCGGCAGCCGTCCACGGGAACTTCGTCCCAATGGTCATCGGGATGATCCGGTTCTCTTTCAGCTTTTTGCCCGCGGCGAGAAACTCGTCCCAGGTCTTTGGCACGGCGATTCCGTACTTGTCGAAGATATCTTTGCGATAGTAAACGCCCCACTGATAATAGGCGAACGGGATGCCCCATTGCTTGTCATTTACCGTCATGGCGGGAAGCGTGCTTTTAAACGCCTGGTCGTAATTGTTTTTCTTCCAGATGTCGCTGACGTCGTCCAGCAGACCTCGGTCGACAAAAGCCTTCATCCGATTGCCGGCGAACCAGAAAACGACATCCGGAGGTTCGGTGGTGAGCCAGTTACGGATAGCCGTTTTGTAACCTTCATGGTCCATCGTATTAAACTCCACTTGCAGGTCCGGATTCTCCTTCTTGAATTCATTGACCACCTTGGCAAAGGTCTCTTTCGGAGCAGGGTCCGATTCATTGGAGTTGATGACCAGCTTCTCAGCTTTTGCGGCGGAAGAGAGGAAGGCCAAGCTGAGGAACAAGGACGAGAGGAATGCGCGCTTGATCATAGGGGGAAAAGTTTGAAAGTTGCTGACAACGAGGAAACCTGTTAATCTTGCAACACGTGATAGTACTAAGTCAAAGGCTTTTTCAAAAAAACTTCCGGGCCGCTGCGACGAGGAGGACGATTCATTCGGCGTTCGGTGCTGGCCGGCCGACTTCAAGCTTCCTGCCCGCTCGGTTGAGCGTTTCCTGGAACCACAATTTTCCTGTTTACATTTGATGTTAATGGCCCTCTTCGAAGTAGTATGATATT
>JAFAKL010000205.1 GCA_019235445.1 Verrucomicrobiota bacterium
CCAGCAACCCCCTGTAAATTTCCTTTCGACGCCTCTTGCTCTGAAGTTCCGAAACTAGGCACAAGATGCCGGATATCAACAATGCTACGCCTCCCAGGATGAAGAAAAGCAGACAGAGATCAGGTTGGCTGAAGTAAACGTCGTTCATAAGAAAGGATTTCGTTTATCTGGGACGAGAGAAAAGTCCGCTCTATTCGCGTCTCTCTGATCCCTGGCAATAAGATCGGGGAATCACCCTAGGTGCTCGAATGCATCCCGCGGCCCTCCGGAACTCCTTCGCAAGGCCTGGTGTGACACCTGCCGAAGAGTGCTTTTCACAAAAGGTAGATTTAGTTTTTGCATCCGCGAAGGCTAGATCCGCGAAGGAAATTGGCAGTTGAGCGAGCGGCGCGTGACTATGCGCGTTCCCGGCGATTTTCCCGAAGGTGATTCATCTCTACGAGATGGCGTTCCAGGATGCAGAGGCCCCCAATGATTGAGTCGAAAAACTGGTGGTCGCGTTCCGGTATACGAGCCATCGCATCTGCGATGATTTCCGCAGCGTAGCAAATATGATTACCAGCTTTGACAATAGTCTCATGAGCGCTGTTGAGAGGAATCGGAGCGTCGGCAGGCTCGATTTCCTGAAAGCGAATCGGCTTTTGGATCATTTATTACCCTTATTGTTGGTATAATCCTTCTACGGCACGCGGCCGAGCTACTAAAGCCTAAAAATGAGTAAATCGCAGGCAGAGATGCATGGCCTCGGCACCCACCAGGCGGAAAACGTAGGGAATACATACATTGTTCCTCGTAAGTCCTTCGTAATCAGACATCTTCAGACTATGAAAAGCCTGGTCGTTTCTCTGCATGACGTTTCGCCCCTGACCCAAACCTCGTGCGAAGAGATCCTCATGCAGCTTCGGCAGCTTGGAATTGACCAGACTTCGCTCCTCGTGATTCCCAACCATCATCGGCAGGCTCCAGTCAGAGAGAATTCCTCTTTCCAAAATTGGCTGGTGCGAAAGGTTGAAGCTGGCCACGAGCCGGTCTTGCACGGGTATTTTCATCAACGGGACAAAAGAAATTCTGAGTCGTTCTGGGCGAGACTGACGACCGAGATTTACACAGCGGGAGAAGGGGAATTTTTTGATCTTTTGACGGAAGAGGCCTGCATGCGAGTGGAGCGCGGTTTAGAAGACCTCGCATTTTTGCGGCGTAAAATAGTGGGATTTATTGCCCCGGCGTGGCTGCTCGGGGCAAACGCGGAAATCGCGATTCGCAAGCTCGGCTTCTCGTATACGACCCGTTTGAGGACGGTGCGAATCTTTGCTCGAGGTGCCGATTTCCGGTCTCAATCTCTTGTTTGGAGCACTCGAGCTCCGTGGCGCGCCATGATCAGCCTGGCGTGGAATCGTTCTCTGGCAGCTGGTCTCTCTGGCGCTCCATTGGTTCGGATTGGCATCCATCCGCCTGATCTTCAGCACCCTGCGACCTGGCAACAGGTGCGGCGGCTGGCGGCTGAAACAAGGCGTTGCCGGGAGTGCGTTTCCTATGAGAAATTCGTGGAGCATTTGAGCCTTCCGCAGGGATAAGGTCGCGAGCCTGATCAAATTAGCCCGAAAAGTGGACGCATAATGAACAGACGGTGATATATGGTTTTATTGGACATGGCGGCGCAAGATCAGACGTCCTGCAGGGCGGGTGCGATGGGATGCCCGAGCCCGGGCGAACCGTGAACTAACTGATGCCCTGCTGACCGTATGGCCGCGAAAATCGATCTTCATGTCCATTCGAAATTCAGCGATCGATCCGCTGAATGGATTTTCCGCCGGTTCGAGTTCCCCGACAGCTATTCCGATCCAAGGTTGTTATACCGGCGGCTGAAAGAAAAGGGGATGAGCTACGTGACATTCACCGATCACAACCGGATCGACGGTTGCCTTGAAATCGCAGAGTTTCCGGACACTTTCATCAGCGCCGAGGTGACGGCCCTCTTTCCCGACGACGACAACACAAAGGTTCACTTGCTTCTCTGGAACTTTACTCGGGCGCAGCATGCTGAGATCCAGCAATTGAGAAGAAATATTTACGAGCTGCAGAAGTATCTGAGTTTCTCAGGAATTCCTCATGCCGTCGCCCATCCGCTCTACGACATGAGTCGGCAATTGACTGCGGATCACGTGCAAAGGCTGATCCTCCTGTTCAAGCATTTCGAAGGGGTGAACGGTCTGAGAGACTCGCTGTTGAGTGACACCGCTCGCTTTATCCTCCGATCGTTGACTCCGGAAACAATTCAGCGCTTTGCTAATCGGCAGCGTCTGGAGCCAACCCATCCGGAACCTTGGCGCAAAATCCTGATTGCCGGGTCTGACGATCACGCCGGCATCTTTCCAGCTTCTGCCTACACGGAAGCTCCGGACTGCCAATCCGTGAATGAATTTTTCTATTTTATCGGAAAAGGGGACTGCGTTACTCGCGGAGAGTCAGGTACTCCGCTCGTTATTGCCCACGGGCTGTACAACACGGCATATCAGTTTGCCAAAGACAAATTCTCGGTGGCGGTAAGTCCGAATCTTGCGTTTCTGGAAATCGTTTTCTCGCGATTCATGGAGGGTAAGAATCCGACCAAGTTCACCTTGGGCGAGAAGCTGGGCCTGCTCTCGAGCGGGATACTCTCAGGAAAGATTTTCGAGTTGGCCAAACCGGCGAATCTCTCGATCTGGCCGGAACTGGCGAACTATTTTGGCAGCTCCGAAGTGCAGGCTCAGATCGCCAAAGAAACTGAAGGAGTGAACGAACCGGAACGCCGCGCTTTTCTGATGGTTGCACTCGTCTTTAATCAGTTGGCCTTCCGTTTTTTCCAGAAATTCGTTCAACAGATTTCTGCCGGGGGCGTGGTAGAAGCTGTTCAGGCGTTGAGTGCCTTGATGCCGATGGGCTTTCTGCTGGGACCCTATTTCTACGGATTTCACAGCCAGGCACCTTCGCGCAAAAGGTTGGCCGACATATGCTTAAAGACGGTCAGTTTCGTCCCGGACGTGTTGCAAAACTCAAAGCGCGCCTGGTTTACGGACACCCTGGAAGATGTGAACGGAGTGGCTACCACGATCCGAAAGATGGCGGCCGCGGCCTACGAAACTGGCGCCAATCTGATCGTGGTCGCATCCAGGCAACAGATCAGCATCTCGGAAATTCCCATCAAAAACTTCTTGCCCATCGGTGAATTTGAGCTGCCAGAATACGAACTGCAGAAGCTTAGTTTTCCTCCGGTGCTGCATATGGTCGAGTACATTCAGCGTGAACGTTTCACCGAACTGATCATCAGTACACCGGGGCCGGTCGGGCTCACGGCGCTTCTGGCAGCGAAGATGCTCGACTTGAAGACGGTCGGGATCTACCACACCGATTTTCCCCAGTACGTGCGCGTCCTGACCCAGGATAACTACATGGAAACCCTGGCTTGGGGGTATATGCAGTGGTTTTACTCTCAACTGGATGTCATTTACGTTAATTCCGAGAATTATCGGGAGCGTTGGATCGAGCGCGGTATCGCCCCGGAACGGCTGAAACTGTTTCCGCGCGGGATTGACACCGCTTTGTTTACTCCGGCTCGTCGGGATCCTGCGTTCTGGGACAAATACGGAAAGAAACCGGGAGAGCTTGGGTTGCTGTATGTTGGCCGTATCTCGAAGGAGAAGAATATCGACGTCGCGGTAGCGGCTATCCGGAAACTATCCGGCGAAGGATTTCCCATTCGGCTGCTGATGGTCGGGGATGGTCCTTATCTACGGGAGTTGCGCCAGGAAGTTCCGGAGGCGTGTTTTACCGGATATCTGAGGTCTTCCGAACTGGCGGCGGCTTATGCCTCGAGCGATATTTTTGTTTTCCCGAGTACGACGGACACTTTTGGCAATGTCGTCCTCGAGGCCAAAGCGGCCGGCCTGCCTTGCGTGGTCTCGGATCGAGGCGGACCCTGCGAGCTCGTCAACGACGGCATCGATGGATTCGTTACCAGGGCCTTGGATGTCGGGGATTTTGCTGGAGGGCTGCGGTTGCTCTGCAAAGACGCCGATTTACGAGCAAAGATGGGTCGTGAGGCCCGGAATCGAGTCGAAAATCGGAATTGGAATCATGCATTTCGCCAGTTTTGGAACGGCACCCTCTAAAAAACTACTTTGAATTTTTGTCTAGCTCCGTTACTTTCCGGCCTTGCTATGGCAAAGAAGTCTTGGATCGAGCGGAATAAAAGGAAGCTGAAGACGGTGCAAAAGTACGCCGCTATTCGTGCTGCATTGAAGGCGAAAAATGACTACGAAGGTCTCGCCCAATTGCCGCGAGATGCCAGTCCGACTCGTCTCGTCAATCGGTGTCAGCAAAGCGGCCGGCGACGCGGGTTCATCCGTCGCTTTCGTTTATCTCGCATCGCGTTTCGTGAACTTGCCTCCCAAGGGATGATCCCTGGAGTCACGAAATCCAGTTGGTAGAAGGAAGCGGTAAAATTTCCCAGCGGTGTTTCATCGCCTCATTTGCCGGGGACAACACCTTCAAGATACGCGGTGCGCGTTGAACCGTTCGGGGATTAGTTACACTTTCGGGTGTAAGAAACCTGTTGCATCGTGTCGGGAGCAATTGAATCGATGACCTTTAATCTTTCGTTTTGGCTTGCTGCTTCCGGCTCATCCGAGTTTGACGCCAAGCTTGGCTACTCAGGGTCGATCCTGTTCAACTTGCTGGTGATCCTGACTCTGGTCTTCTTGAACGGGTTCTTTGTCGCCTCTGAATTTGCGCTGGTCAAAGTCCGAAGCACCCAACTGGACGCTCTCGAGGAGACGGACAAAAAGGTCGCTTTGGCGCGCCAGGTAACATCGCACTTGGACGCTTATCTTTCCGCGACCCAACTTGGGATCACGCTCTCCAGTTTGGCACTAGGATGGATCGGCGAACCTTATCTGGCTGGAATCATCGGTCCTGTCCTTCTTCAGGTTGGCTTGAGATCAGAAACGCTCGTGCACGGAGTTTCGTTTGCCATCGGATTCGGGATTATCACCTACCTGCACATTGTTCTGGGCGAGGTCACCCCGAAGTGGCTGGGAATCCGCAAAGCATTGCTGATAAGTCTCTGGATCAGTCCCCCGCTGCATCTCTTTTACGTTATTTTTCGCCCGGCGATCTGGTTTTTGCAGGCCTCCGCAAACTGGATCATGAAGTCCGTTTTTCGAATGGATCCGGTGACGGACACCGAACTGGTCCACAGCGAGGAGGAGCTTCGTGTCATCCTTGCCGAAAAGGAGAGTCCGTCGGATGGAACGGATCTTGGGAACGAGTTGCTGATCAATGCGCTGGATTTTCGCCGGAGAGTCGTCAGGGACATTATGACTCCGCGCGGCGACGTGATCTATCTTGATATCCAGGATTCCTTTGATGCCAACGTCCAGGTAGCGATAGAATCGGGGCATACGCGTTTCCCCTTGGTGCAGGGACATCTTGATAACACCGTCGGCTTGATCCACATCAAGGATCTCATGCGCGAAATGAAGAATGAAAGGCATGATCTTCTAGCAATCAAACGAGAGCTGATGCCTGTTCCGGAATTCATGCCGCTGGAGAAATTGCTGAGACAATTTCTGGCTAAACGCGCTCATTTTGCGGTGGTAGTGGACGAGTACGGCGGTGCCGTTGGGATCGTGACTCTCGACAATGTCGTTGGAGAACTCGTCGGAGAGATCCACGACGAGTTCGACCATGAACAGGTCAAGGAATTCGTCCGTCTCAACGAGGAAGAATTCATTGTTCAAGGGCAATTGAACCTCTACGAACTAAAAGAGCTGGCGGACCTTGAATTGGAAAATGCGGAAGTTACCACCATTGGGGGTTATGTGGTCCAGCTCCTGGGTCATCTGCCGAAACAGGGTGAGCAGGTTCAAATTCAAGATTATCTGGTGACGATTACCCAGACGGACGGACGCAGGATTCTTCAGCTGCATTTCAAGAAGCAGGTTGCTCAACCAGCGGAAGAACAGGAACACCCGGCGACTCGCGAGGGTTTACAGTAGGGAAGAGACAAATTCGTCTCGGTCGAAATAACGGAGATCATCCGGTTTTTCCCCGGTTCCCACGAATCTCGGGGGAATGCCGAATTCGTCCTGGATGGCAACGGCGATGCCGCCTTTCCCCGAACCGTCAAGTTTGGTCACTACCAACCCGGAGAGGCCCACCGCCTGCTTGAATTCTCTGGCCTGCACGAGGGCGTTACTTCCTGTCGTTGCGTCCACGACGAGCAGACACTCGTGCGGGGCGCCTT
This sequence comes from Verrucomicrobiota bacterium, assembly GCA_019235445.1. Taxonomy (GTDB): domain Bacteria; phylum Verrucomicrobiota; class Verrucomicrobiia; order Chthoniobacterales; family JAFAMB01; genus JAFAMB01. Next base: position 6,284 of record JAFAKL010000205.1, read on the forward strand.
CATCCTGCTTTCCAAGAATTCTGACGATCTTGCCTAGTTCCTGCATCAGGTTGTGTTTGGTGTGCAAGCGGCCGGCGGTGTCGCAGATCAGAAACTCAATATTGCGTTTATTGGCGGCGGCATAGGCGTCGTAGCAGAGTGCAGCCGGGTCCGCATTGTACTCACCGGCAACGAGATCGACCTGGAGACGGTCGGCCCAGATCTTGAGCTGCTCGATGGCCGCGGCCCGAAAGGTGTCGGCTGCGGCGAGCATCACGGTATGTCGATGTTGCTTGAGAAGATAGGCCAGCTTTGCTGCGGAAGTGGTTTTTCCTGTCCCATTGACGCCGACCAGGAGGATCACCTTGGGCCTGTTCGGGAAGGGTCGTAGCCTCGGACTGGCAATGGGAAGAACCTGTTCGATTTGGCTGCGAGTCACCTCGACGATCTCTTTGGCGGCGATCTTACCCTGGCGTTGTTGTAATTCTTGAATGATTCGGAGTGTCATCGGTACGCCGATATCCGCTCGGATCAGACTCTCCTCCAGCTCATCCCAATCAATGGATTTGCCCCCAAATCGGTCCAACAAATCTTTGAAAAATGCCAATGCCATACACTTTTATCTTAAAACTCAAGACACAAAATCGGGCTTAATCTGCCGGGGTTGAAGCGGTCCGGAGCGGGCGGTTCAAGTCAAGTTTGACTCGATCGAGCACACCGTTGACGAACTTGCCGGATTCTTCCGTTCCAAATTTTTTTGCGATATCGATTGCTTCGTTGATGGCCACGATCGGAGGTACGTCGTCGGCATAGAACATTTCGTAGATTGCCATCCGGAGAATATTCCGATCCACGGCGGAGATCCGCCTCAATTCATAGTTCGCGGTGTATCTGGTAATCTTCTCGTCGATGGTTGTCTGCCGGGCAATGACACCGTTCAATAATTTCGTCGCAAAGGCGCGAACGCCGGGGACCGCCGGACGAAACTCCCAAAATAAATCCAACTCGGTCCCACTGGGTGATTGCTGAACATTCAAATCCCAGTGAAATAGAAGCTGGAGCGTGGCCTCCCTTCCTTCACGGCGTTTACCCATTGGAACTACCCTCCTTGGAGGATTTGGCGAAGAGCAAGAACGACCCGTATGGCCGCGCGGGCAGCTTCTGTTCCACGATTAATTTCGGGCGATAAACAGCGCGCTGTCGCCTGCTCTTCGGTTTTGGCGACGAGAATCTCATGCAGCACCGGCACGGATTCCTTCAAGCTAATGGCCAAAAGTGCCTGGGTGACCGCGCTGGCGATCAAGGAAGCATGTAATGTCTCCCCGTCAAAGAGTAGCCCGAAAGCGAGTATCGCATCCGGTTTTTGACATTTAGCTACGGCCTGAACAGCGAGAGGAATCTCGAACGAACCGGGTACCCGAGCAAACGAGATGCGCGCCTGTGGGGCGATTGTTTTCAATTCGTCGGTGGCAAATCGGACCAATCCGTCCACATAGTTCCGGTTGTATTCGCTCGCCACGATTGCGAAACGGGCGGCTTCGTGGAAGACCTCTGGGCGCGTCGGAAATTCCGCAGACATGAGTGCCGGACGATACTCTTTCGGGCGACACGCGCAAGTTCAGGAGTCAGTCAGAAGTTAGCAGAAACGTATCGGCGTTTCGGCGTTTCGGCGGGTTGCGTTCGTGAGAACGTTTCGGTGGGACGGCGATGGTGCACGCTGGTCGGCTAACAACTCCTTAAATGTCGAATTCTTAACAGACCGGCGCAGCAATTTGGTTATGGAGCAAAGGTGCGTTGCCACACGAATGCCGATACGCCGGTGCGCCGATACCTTTCTGCTGACTCCTGAGTTCTGAGTTGTGAATTCTGAATCACAATAAATGTCCTAGTTTTGAGCGCTTGGTGTGAAGGTACCGAGCGTTATGCGGGTTGGCCTGCGCCTTGATCGGGAGTTGTTCGACAATATTCAGGCCGTATCCTTCGAGGCCGACGACCTTCTTGGGATTGTTTGTCAGCAGCCGGATTTGGCGAACGCCGAGGTCGACCAGGATCTGGGCTCCGGTGCCGTATTCACGGAGATCGACCGGGAAACCCAGCTTTTCGTTTGCTTCGACCGTATCGAGACCCTGTTCCTGAAGTTTGTAGGCGCTGATCTTGGCGGCTAATCCGATCCCACGCCCTTCCTGACGCATATAGACCAGCACTCCGGAACCAGCTTCGTCAATGTGTTGCAGCGCGGCATGTAATTGATCGCCGCAATCGCATCGTCTGGACCCAAAAACGTCCCCGGTCAGGCACTCGCTATGGACGCGTACCAGGGTAGGTTGGCCCTTGGAAATAATTCCTTTCACCAGCGCCAGATGATGAACGTCGTCGATCAGTGAACGGTAAAGATGCAGGCGAAAGTCACCGTAATCCGTGGGCAGGGAGATAACCTCCAAAGGCTCGATCAAAACTTCCCTGGCCCGCCGATAAGAAATCAGGTTTTCGATGGAGCAGATTTTGAGTTTATGCTGCTGCTTGAATGCGATCAGGTCGGGCAACCTTGCCATGGAACCGTCATCGTTCACCACTTCTGCCAGCACGCCGGCCGGCAATAAGCCGGCCAATCTGGCGAGATCGACGGCCGCTTCCGTGTGTCCCGCACGCCGCAGAACCCCTCCTTCTCTATAGCGGAGCGGAAAAACGTGACCCGGCCGCACGAGATCTTGAACTCTGGTAGACGGGTCCGCCAGCAGCCGAATCGTGCGCGAACGGTCCGCTGCTGAGATGCCCGTTGTCACGCCCTCTTTTGCGTCGGCTGAGATGGTATAGGCCGTTCTCATCGATTCGGTATTCCGCACGGTCATCAGCGGCAACTCCAACCGGTCAAGATCTTTGCCTTCCATCGGGACGCAGAGAACACCCGATGTGTAGCGTATCATGAAGTTGATCAATTCCGGTGTAGCCTTCTCAGCTGCCAAGATCAGATCCCCTTCGTTCTCTCGATTTGCGTCATCGGTCACGATGACAAGGCGCCCCTGTCGAAAATCTTCGAGAACCTCATCGATGGGATCAAATTGAATGTCCATAGGGCTCCCTCACTTTCTTAGAATTTCCCTCGCCGTCAAACGTTCGGCGTTCGGCTCGCTGGTGGTGCAGGGTGCAGTCAGGACACGAGAAGGAACGACGCGCCTGGCCTGCACCGCCATGCAAGCGTGCCCGGCTTTGCACCATCCCACCGGTGAACGGCGAACGCCGAACGCCGAACCGAAGGCCAACGGCGCCGGTTTGACGGCGAGGGTAATTGCCAGTACCAAAGAACCTTGATGAAGTTCCGATCCATTTATGTCGCCGGTCATCGAGGGTTGGTTGGAAGCGCGGTGGTGCGCAATCTACAGAAAAATGGCTGCCCCGACATTCTTGTGCGGACCCATAGGGAACTGGATCTCCGAAGTCGCGAGGATGTACGGAAGTTCTTTGCGGAACGCAGGCCGGACGCCGTGGTGCTCGCCGCGGCAAAGGTCGGCGGAATACTGGCAAACAGCACTTTTCCGGTCGAGTTCTTATTGGAAAATCTGCAGATCCAGAACAACGTGATCTCCGCGAGCTTCGAGTTCGGCGCGAAGAAGTTGCTTTTCCTTGGTAGTTCCTGCATTTACCCAAAGCTAGCGCCACAGCCGATTCGAGAGGAGTCCCTGCTAACCGCACCTCTGGAACCGTCCAACGAGCCGTATGCGATTGCCAAGATTGCCGGGATCAAACTTTGCCAGGCGTATGCGCGGCAGTACGGAGCAGATTTTATTTCCGCTATGCCGACTAATATTTATGGGCCCGGGGACAACTTTGATCTAGAAGAATCACACGTTTTACCGGCCCTGATCCGAAAAGTCCATGAAGCGAAGGTGAAGAGCCGGTCCCAGGTGACGATTTGGGGCACGGGTACCCCGCGACGGGAATTTCTTCATGCAGACGATCTGGCGGACGCGTTGCTCTTTCTTTTGGAAAACTATGAATCGCCTGAAATCATCAATGTTGGCTACGGGGAAGACGTAACCATTTCCGAGCTGGTGGAGATTATCGCGGAGGCCCTCGGCGCTGAGATCGAGACGGTGTTCGATTCGAGCAAGCCGGACGGTACTCCGCGCAAGCTCCTCGATTCCAGCCGCTTGCAGGCTTTGGGCTGGAAGCCACGGATCTCTTTGCGCGACGGTGTGCGGCAGACGTATACCTGGTTGATGCAAAGTGGCGCCGAATTGAAAGGATGGAACAATTAACACTCTGTGGGCCCGGAGGGGAACCTTGTGAATCCAGATTCCAGAGGATTAAAGATAGCGATTTCCAGCCATAGCGGATGTGGCAATACCACAGCGACGAATAATGTGGGAACCACCTTGAGCCTCGAAGTGGTCAATTACACCTTCAGGGACCTGGCCCAGGAGCTTAAACTACCCTTCGAAGCGATTCAGCGAGGGGCGGACAAAACCAGAATCTACGATTTCCTGACGGACCTGAAGTTGATGCGCGCTTCCTTGCGACCGCGCGTCGTGGTTGGGTCCCGGCTTTCAGGGTGGCTGATTGACGCGGATCTGAGAGTCTGGCTGCACGCTCCCTTGGAGGCTCGGGCGAAAAGGATTTTTCAACGCGAGCCGGATAAGCATGCCGGGTACGAGTCCGTTCTTTATCGAACGTTGCAGCGCGATGAGCAGAATCGTAAACGCTACCTCGAAGTCTACGGGATCGATATCAACGACCGCAGCGATTTCGATATCATCATAAATACCGAGAAACTGACTGCCGAACAGGTTTCCAGTCTGATTGTGGCCGCCGCTCGCTGGGCTAGTCAGAATCAGCTTGATCGCAGAAATCCGCACCTTCTACGGATCCGCAAAATCATCTCCGACAACCTGGATATCGACCCAAGAATTTTGGTGGACGATTCGCTCTCCGTCGATCTGAATGAGATCTACCAGCGCCTGCAGCTACCCTATGGAATCCCGGGTCTCCTGGATTAGCCGCGACTTGATCTGATACAGATCGAGATCCAAACCAACGGGATAGAGGTGGGGGTTCAGCAGCCTTTTGACGCCTGCGTAAAAGCGTCCCAGTTCACTCTGGGCCAAGTCGCGCAACCGGTGAATGGACGGACGTTCGTAGACCAGGTTGCCCCGGCGGAAAATCGGAACCAGCAGATCACGGTATCTGGCGGCGCCGGGGATCTTCTTTTTGATGGTGACGTCGGCGAGATCTACGATCGTGCGGCCTGCTGGGACACCGTTTAGTTCATCATAAATCATGTCACCGGCATATGCCTTCTCGTCCTCGAAACGACGAACTTGAAGCGACCCGGGATTTGAGACCTTGACCGCTTGTTCGGATAACTTCAATTTTCTCTGCCAGGGGCCATTCCCGGAGCGGATTGCCCCGAGCTTATAAACCCCGCCCAAGGCGGGTTGATCGTATGCCGTGACCAGTTTAGTCCCGACACCCCAGAGGTCGATCAAGGCGCCTTGCTCTTTAAGGCTCGCGATCACGTGTTCATCCAGGTCGTTGCTGGCGACGATTCGAGTGGTCTTGAACCCAGCGTGATCCAGGATATCTCGCGCAACGATGCTGAGAAAGGTCAGATCCCCGGAATCGAGGCGAATCCCGGCCAGTTCTTTGCCAACAAGCCTCAGGTGGTGCCCCACCTGCACGGCATGCCGGATCCCCTCAATTGTGTCGTAGGTATCCACCAGAAAGACGCAGTCCCCTGGCATGGACTCCGCATAAGCCTCAAAAGCTTCGTATTCCGTTGGAAAGGCCATGACCCAGCTGTGCGCATGTGTTCCGCGGACGGGAATTCCAAAAACCTTCCCGGCGAGCACGTTGGAGGTGGCAAAACATCCGCCGATATATGCGGCGCGGCTGGCGGCAAGGGCTCCGTCCGAACCCTGGGCGCGCCGAAGTCCGAACTCCATTACTGGATTTCCTTTGGCCGCAAGGCAGATCCGCGCTGATTTGGTGGCGATCAAGGTTTGAAAGTTGATGATATTCAAGAGGGCTGTTTCGAACAACTGGCCCTGGAGCAGCGATCCCGAGACCCGCAGCAGCGGTTCATGTGGAAAGACGACGTTGCCCTCCGGAATTGCGTCGATGTTGCAGGTAAATCGGAGTGCGTGAAGGTAGTCCAAAAACTTCGCTTCAAAAAGTGGTAAGCCGTCTTTTCCACGGAGTTCCGCGAGATAGGCGAGATCATCCCGCTGAAACTCGAAATTCTGCAGGTAATCGATCACATCGCTCAGGCCGCACATAATAGCATATCCGCCATGGAACGGCTGCTGGCGAAAAGAGAGATGAAAGATGGCTTCGTGCTCCATCATCTGTTTCTTCCAGTAACCATACGCCATGGTCAGCTGGTAAAGGTCGGTCAGCAGTGTGGGCGCAAATCGGTCTTTCTCGGTCATCCGCTGGGTTGCCTTCTCAAAAAGCCCAAAGCGCATTTTTTTGCGTCAGGTAAGCAAAGCGCCCTCGCTTTGCCCGGTTCTCGACCACACGAGCACGCCTTGCTTACAATGAGAGCGATGCACGAGGACACTAGTGATCTTATTTAGGGGACAGGACACTAGCGAAGGAAAAAGGTCACCTCGTCTTCGTAGGGATTAAACGGATCTGGCATGGGCAGATAGTCCTGGCTCTCCAGTGCGATCGAATCCCAATTGATGATGTAGGGAAGATTTCGTTTTTGAAATTGCGCGACCGCACCGGATCGACCTCTGGCTCGAGTATTCTGTGGCGGAATCCGGATCGAGTCCTCTCGTCGAACGGCGGCATTGAATTCTCCAATGGCCTTTGCCGGTTTCAACGCAAAAAACAAGCCCTTGCTCGGATTGATGTTGTGGTATTCCAGATCGAGACTTTGCAACCAGGGATCATGCCAGCTCAATCCTTCTTCCTCCATGAAGGTGCTCAGCAGCCATTTTTTCGAGATCCAATCGACTCCGCCGATCAACAGTTCAGGTTTGCTTCGGATCGCGTCGAGGGTAAAACTCCAACTTTCCAGAATCCAGTCAGTCTCCTCGTCCTGACCAGAAAGGTGGTGGTGCACATACTCAAGAAACTGATATTGGATATCCAGCGCATCCTGCCGCGTGCCATCGTCCATCTCAACCAGCCATTTCCCGTCGGGGTCGCGTGAGATCTCCCGAGTGGCGAGGACCGCATCGCGCAGGGCGATATGGGCAGGAAGCAAGTTTTCTTCGAGCAACGTGAGCACGCAGACAGTCGTCCCTACCTTCAGCGCCGTGGCGAAAGGGCTCATATTAGAGTCGCCAATCAACAGATGAAGCCTGCGATATTTTCGGTAATCGGCGAGCGGCTCGTCCCGAGCATTGATAATCGCCCGATTGAATTGCACCCACTGATAAATGTCATTGACAATGTGATCGGCACGCTGGCTGATCTGGAAATTGACGTGGCCCGGCCGATCGGGTAATTCGAAATCGAAAGCGAGCGGATTCGCTTGCCCAACTCGACCGGCGCCCGCAAAAATCTGGCGGGTGGCAAGAAAGGCCAGAAGCGAGGCCAGCACTTCTGGAGTGAATTGCGCTTCCCGGTGCATCAGATAATTTTCGTGGCAGCCAAATGTCGCGCCAGTGTGGTGATCGACATTGTTCTTGAGAAAGGCGACCTGATTTTCAACCCCCAGTTCTGTGATCGCCCGATTCAGGAGCAGATCGCCTGCGAGATCGAAGGAAACCAGATCCCGGAGATTCAGACATTCTGGCGACGAATATTCCAGATGTCCCATGTCGAGGTAGAGTCTGCCTCCATTCAAAAGAAAACCGCCGTTCCCCGGCGGTTCTTCGTAATCCCGATAATGGAGATCGATCGCGCCGACATGGCATTTTCGGAACAGGTAGTTCTTTACCTTGACCGGCCACGCGTCTGCCTGGCTTTGGGCTTGGTCTTCGGAGATCAAACAACCATACTCTGTCTCGAGACCAACGATTCGGTTCATCGGTCGCAGCTTCGAATGAAAACCGTGCCCCGGCAACCCAGAACTCGTCTTGACATCTATCCTTTGGCTGCCGGGGAGCCCGCTTCCTCTCCGATGCCATTCGTCTAAATAAAGGTTGCGCGGGAGGTTACCCTTAGAATTGATTGCACGATGAGTTCTTCCGTCAGGGTGCGCTTCGCGCCTTCACCGACCGGTTTCTTGCACGTCGGCGGTGCGAGAACTGCTCTCTTCAATTGGCTGTTTGCCCGTCACAGCCAGGGAACGTTTCTGTTGAGAATTGAGGACACGGATAAGAGTCGGGAGCGGGACCAGGCGGTTCAGGTGATCTATGACGGGCTGCGCTGGCTTGGCCTCGACTGGGATGAAGGCGCAGGAATCGGTGGAGAGTACGGCCCCTATTTTCAAAGCGAGCGAAGCGCTACCTATGAGAAGTATTTGGAGCTCCTTCATGGGAAGGGCGTTATTTACGAGGATGAGGGCGCCGTCCGCTTCCGTTCAGCGCGTAAACCGGTGATTGTGAACGACCTCGTTTGCGGCCGGATTGAGTTTGACCGCAGCGCGGATCCAGACATGACAGTACGGCGCCCTGACGGTTCATGGATCTTTCATTTCGTGAATGTCGTTGACGACCTGGAAATGAAAATTTCTCACGTCATCCGAGGCGAGGACCACCTGACGAATACCGCTAAACATGTCGAGCTCTACGAAGCATTTGGCGCAACTCCTCCCGCCTTTGCCCACATTCCGCTGATCCTGAATCGGGACGGCTCTAAGATGAGCAAACGCGACGCGGGCGCGAGCGTCGCCGATTACATCGAGCAAGGGTATGCTCCGGAAGCGGTTCGGAATTATCTCTGTCTCCTCGGATGGTCGCCCAAGGATAATCGGGAAAAGATCGAGATCGAGGAAGTGGTTCAATTGTTCGATCTGACTAAGATCAATCGCCGGAATGCGGCATTCGACCTGGACAAATGTAATTGGCTAAACGGTCAATATATTCTTCAAATGACGTTGGGCCGCTTTCGGGAACTGAGCGAACCTTTTATCCAAAAAGCCGGCATTACCGTGTCAGACGAGGCGTATCTCCTCAAGGTGTTGGAAATCGTGAAAGAAAAGATCAGGCTCTTCAGAGATGTTCCGGACTGGATCGCATATTTCTTTACGGAGGATTTTCCGTTCGACCCGGAAGCGGTCGAGAAGACTCTGAAGAAACCTGGGGCAATCGAGCGACTCAGCCGACTTCGCCACAAGTATGCAGGAATGGAAGATTGGTCGGCGATTAGCCTGGAGGCGGCGCTGAAACAACTCGGAGCGGAAATCGGATGCAAAACCGGTGAGCTAGTCCATCCGGCTCGAGTGGCTGTGAGCGGCCGATCGATCGGCCCAAGCCTTTACCATATGTTGGAGATTATGGGCAAACCGCGGATTCTACAACGAATGGACCGGGCTCTGCAGAAATTGTGCGAGGGATGATCTCTCTGACCCTCCAGACGTTATTTGAGCGGAAAGACCCGGATCTTCGCCTCCTGGTCATCGGGGATCCTGTCGACCACTCGCTCTCGCCGCCCATGCACAATGCGGCGCTGGAATTTCTGCATCTTCCTTGCCGTTATGGGCGTTTGCGCGTCAGCCCGGAAGATCTTCGAGAGGCTTTTCATCTCCTGCGACAACAGGATTTTATCGGATGGAACTTGACCTTGCCTCATAAATTGGCGGCCGTCGATCTGCTGGACGAGCTCGACCCGTTGGCTCGGCGCCTTTGCGCTGTCAATACCGTGGTGCACAAATCGGGGCGCATCTTCGGCTTCAACACGGACGGTAAGGGGTTGGTGACCGGGATTGAGGAAGCCTTCGGCTGCGCTGTTCCCTCCGTCAGAATTGCGTTGCTGGGTGCGGGTGGGGGAGCCGGGCATGCAGCTGCTCGTTATCTTGCGGAACTCAACGTGCCGTCGCTGGTGTTGCTCAATCGAACGAGGGCAAAAGTTGAGCGTTTGGCGAGTGAGCTGGCTGATCGTTCGCAATCGCAAGTCCGAGCGGAACCCTGGGAGATGCTGCCCAAAGTCTGCCACGAGGTCGATTTGATCGTGAACGCCTCGACTGTCGGGCCGGCGCCCGAGGCACTGGCAATGCTCGAAGAACGGCATTTGGTTTTTGACATGGTCTATGGACCTCAGGAAACGCCTCTGGTGCATTTAGCTCGGAAAAAAGGAGCGAAATCCGCCGATGGTCTTCTGATGTTGCTCCACCAGGGACTCCTGGCCTTCGAGATCTGGTTCGGAAAACCGGCTCCCGCAGAATTGATGCGCAGAGCCTTGTTCGCAGCCGCGGGACGAGCCGTGTCGGGCTGAATAGCGCGGGCTAAGCGCGACCGTCAATCGAGGACGATGGCGAGGAGGAGGACGATGGGATTGTCCTGCAACTCCTGTTTCCTTTTTTCTGACTCCTTCCCCGCGGCAACTCTTTCTGGTAACTTCTGGCGAAGGGCTGTAACGTTGCGCGGTCGACCAGTCATGGCCCTTGTTGAACCACTGATAGAAATCGCAAAAGCTAATGGATGCGCTGACTTAGAGGCGTGTCGGAAAATTGTTCGAGCCGCCGTAGAAGAACAACGTTCTCTGATCCAATCCATTTTGGAATCGCAATTAGTGGATGAGGCGGGGTTCTTGAATGGCGTCAGCCGCTGGCTCGAAATCCCCTGGTGGAATGAACCGATCACGGGCGTGCCCGCCCCGTTGCGCGAAAAGGTGCCCGCGAGGACCGCGCTCCGGTACCGTGTTGTCCCGTTGCGAGAAGACGAGCATGAAATCTGGATCGCTCTTTATGATCCCTTTGATCTGCTTGCGCGCCAGGCTCTGGCCTCCTCGCTCAATCAGCGCATCATGTATGCGATGTCGACCCGCTCTCAGATCGTCCGGGCGCTTCGGCAGGGCTACGGAGTGGGCGCAGAGACCTTCGAAGCTATCCTCGAGGGCCGCTCCGAAGATGAGCTGGGGCTCGATGTAAAACAAGAGACCAATGTGCTCGATCTTGATGACTCGGAAGCTTCCGTGGTAAAATTCGTCAACCAGATCCTTCGCGAGGCTCTGGAACAGCGAGCCACGGATATTCATGTCGAGCCGCTGCAGGACGACCTGCAGATTCGCTATCGGATCGATGGTGTGCTCCACGAGGTTCCTGTGCCCCCAAACATCAAAGTGCTCCAGGCTTCCGTCATTTCCCGGCTCAAGATCATGGCTCACCTTGATATAGCGGAACGACGACTGCCTCAGGATGGCAGAATCAATCTGGAGCTCGACGCTCAACCCATCGACGTCCGGGTGGCCACCATTCCCTCGGTTGCCGGCGAAAGTATCAGCTTGCGGCTTTTGGGTCGGGAGCGATTCAACTTCGACCGACTTGGGTTGAATAAGGCGGCCCAATTACACGTTCGCCAGCTGCTGGCCATGCCGAACGGAATCGTACTTCTGACCGGACCGACCGGCTGTGGAAAGTCGACCACTCTTTACACGTTTCTTGCCAGTTTGAATACGAAAGAGCGTCGAATCGTGACCGTTGAAGATCCGGTGGAATACAAGCTGCCCGGAGTGATTCAGATCGCAGTCAAACCGGAGATCGATCTCACCTTTGCCAACGGGCTTCGAAGTATTCTGCGAGGCGATCCAAATGTGATCATGGTGGGAGAGATGCGGGATCGTGAAACGGCTGAGATCGCCATCCGCGGTGCCCTGACCGGGCATCTTGTCTTTAGTACCTTGCATACGAATGATGCAATCGGGGGAATCACCCGGCTGGTGGATATGGGAATCGAACCATTCCTGGTCGCAAATGCGGTCCGCGTGTTCATCGCCCAGCGCCTTGTCCGGGTGCTATGCGGGAAGTGCAAACGTCCCGTGGAACACTCTGAAACCTATTTGAAACAGCTGGGATTCCCGCTGGAGCAAGCGTCAAAAACCATGGCCGCCGTCGGATGCGAGTACTGCCGGCACACCGGGTATGAGGGCCGCGCCGCGATTTTTGAGTTTTGTTTGGTCTCACAAAGGCTCCAGGATTTGATCACCCAGGGTCGGCCCGCCTCGGTCATGCGCACAGCGGCCCTGGAAGAAGGGATGGTCCCTTTGCGGATGTACGGCTGGACCAAGGTTATCGGCGGTTTCACGACGGTGGAAGAGGTCGTGCGCGTCACGGCTTCGGATCTTGAAATGTCCGACGAGTGAAAGGTATGGCCGTCTTTTCCTACAATGCCGTTAGTCGGGAGGGAGGTCGCGTCTCAGGCCAAGTGGAGGCGCAGAGTCGTTCAGAGGCTTTCCGTAAGCTTGACCGTGAACGTCTGCAGCCCATCTCCCTGGTGCAGCAGGACGGTGCGGAAACGAGTGCTCTGCGATCCAAGGGCGCCGATCAGCTAGTAGCGACACGGAATATCCGCTTATCGGGCAGCCAGATTATCCTGTTTACCGAGGAGATGAGCGACCTCCTGGACGCTGGTATGCAATTGGAGCCGGCGCTCAGAGTGATGGAGAGCAGAAATGAACTCTCCGGCATTAAAGCGGTAGCCTCCGCGCTCCGTCAGCAGGTAAGGGAAGGAAGTAGCCTCTCCAGTGCGCTCCGATTGGTGTCCCCCTCCTTTGGAGATCTCTTCTGCAACCTTGTCGCCGCGGGTGAGCTAAGCGGATCGTTACCTCAGCTTCTACGTCGTCAGGCCACCTTTCTGGTGACGCTGGAAGATCTTCGGAAAAAGGTTGTCAGCGCGCTGATTTATCCGGCGATGATTTTTGTGCTCGGAATCGGCCTGATCTTCCTGTTCATGAGTTATCTCGTGCCGCAACTGACAACCCTGTTCCAGAAGACTGGAAGAGATCTCCCTCTGCTGACAAGAATTCTTGTGCAGACAAGTGACGTTTTTTCTCATTACTGGTGGGCCATCCTCGGAGGGGTGGTTGTCACCGTGGTTAGTTTTCTTCAGCTTATCCGGACGTCGGCGGGCCGTCGCTGGTGGCATCGCACCCAACTCCAGCTCCCGCTCTTTGGTTCGGTTTTGCGGGGGCGGTTCTATGCCCAGTTTTCCGAGACGATGGCAAATCTCATCGCGAACGGCATCCCTCTTCTGAATAGTCTTCAACTGATGACCAGCGCCATCGGAAATCTGCACCTGCGCGGCCTGATGGAGAAGGTGGTGGAAATGGTCCGCGAGGGCGGCTCACTATCCCGTGCGCTCCAGCGGGTCGGAGAATTCCCCCCACTCTTGATCGACATGATTGCGGTCGGGGAACAAACCGGAGACTTGGGTCAGGCGCTCGGAAGGGTCGGACGACGTTATGACAAAGAGCTGAACATCAAGATTCAGCGCCTGACCGCTTTGGTCCAGCCGGTTGTCATCCTGGTGATGGCCGGGATGGTGGGGGTGATCGCGTATTCGATCATCAATGGGATTTTCGATGCCGTTTCTGGGCTTCGCCCGGAATAGTAGTCGCTGGTCTATGAGTCAAATACAATTGCTGAGCCTGGATTTCGACGGAACTTTGGTACGTCACTGGGCGTCTCCGCCTTATCCCGACGAGCTCGTCCAAATGTTAAATCAGCTTCGTCGCAGCGGAGTGCTCTTGGCCATCAATACCGGCAGAACCGTCCGATTAGTGGAAGAAGCTCTGCAGGTTACTGGATTCCCGGTGAGACCAGACTTTGCCTTGACCAGCGAACGGGAAGTCTTCCGGTGGAACGGCTCAACCTGGGAAGATTATGGGGGATGGAATTCGCGTTGTCGGGAGGAGCACGACACCCTTTTTGCCGAGTGCGAGTCTCTGTTGTCAGAGATTGAGCAGTACCTCGAATCGACGACCGCCGCTCGGCTCCACTACGACGAGAACCGATTTTCGGGCATAGTTTCGAACACGTCAGCAGAGATGGATGAAATCTGCCGGTTCATCGAAACGAAGCGCTTGGATTTTCCTGATTTCGCTTATCAGCGGAACTCGGTTTACCTCCGGTTTTGCCATTTGGCCTATCATAAGGGCACCGCGTTGGCCGAATTACAGCGGCTGGTCGGCCTCTCCAGCGAGTCGACGTTCGCCGCGGGAGACAATTTCAATGATTTACCGATGTTAAATCTGTCCTTCGCTCATTTCCTCGCTTGTCCCTCGAATGCATTGGAAGACGTTAAAACGGTAGTAAAAAATCAGGGAGGCTTTGTTGCCTCCCAGGAGAGCGGCTTCGGAATTTGCGAAGCGTTGCGGCATTTTTTTCCGAACCTGGTCTGAGCCGGCGCTGACAAATCTTCATCGAGTGGAGAGCGAAGCGGGCTTCCTGCTTGCGCCTGAATTTTCGGAAGTTCTAAGATGGCCGCCTTGGTTGCCGTGATGAGCGAGAAAATTCTGATCGTGGAGGACGAAATCGACGTGGCAGACCTGCTGGGGCATCATCTGCGGGCCGAAGGATTCTCCGTTGAAGTTGCCAATAACGGGCGGGTTGCGTTTACCTCAATCAAAAACCAACCTCCAGCTTTGATTGTTCTTGATTTGATGCTGCCGGAAATCTCCGGGTTGGAGCTCTGCCGAATGATTAAATCAAATCCTGGGACGAATCGTCTGCCGGTCGTTATGCTCTCTGCAAGGATAGAGGAGATCGATCGCGTGCTGGGATTCGAGCTTGGGGCCGACGATTACGTGGTGAAGCCGTTTAGCCCTCGGGAGCTGGTGTTGCGGATCCGCGCTATTCTCCGGCGCCTGTCCCAGGACAATGAGCGGGTTTTACTCCGGGTGGGAGATCTCGTTCTCGATCGAACCCGTCACGAGGTGAGAGCGGCGGACCGTGTGATTGACTGTACCGCAACAGAGTTCAAGCTGTTAGCCGTTCTCATGGAACGGCAAGGCCGAGTGCAGGAAAGGGACCGGCTATTGACCGATGTTTGGGGCTATGATTCGGTCATTGATACCCGTACCGTAGACACCCATATGCGCAGGTTGCGCGACAAACTGGGCTCTCACGGATCGTACATTGAAACCGTTCGGGGCTTTGGTTACAGATTGGCGCCGCAGGGCGAGCACTGACTTCTGGACTTTTACCAGATTTGTTGCCTAATTGTCACCCACACGCAACACGAACGTAACAACATATTGGTCACTTCACCTGCGTCGGGACCCGGTTGGCCAAGGCGCGAGTTCCGACGCCACAACCGAGACAATATTAAACCACTTAAGAAGACCAGGGAGATTAAAAGATGATCAAACGAGCACTGCGAATGATAGCGCTCGCTGCTGTATTAGGATCACTAAGTATGGCAGTGCAGGCACAGTCAAAAGATCAAGCACTTCTTGATGCCCTTGTGCGAAAAGGTGTCCTCACTGAGAAGGAGGCCGCGGAAATCAGCGCGGAGACTGCCAACGAGGTGACTACGGCACCGGCCGATAAAATTAAGATCGGCGATTGGGTGAAGGAACTGAAACTCAGTGGCGATCTTCGGATTAGGAACCAGGCGGACCAGCGCACCCCGATGATAGTGACAAATCCCCTGTTAGGGCCTCAGGACACTAACATCAACCGCGATCGCTGGCGGTTTCGTTTGCGTCTGAATGCAGATTTTAAACTGGAGGGCAACTTCTTTGGAGGAGTTCAGCTCGCGACGGGTGATAACCGCTCTGCTAGTACAAAGAACGCGACCTATACAGGAGGATACGATAGTTATGGTATCTATATCTCCCGTGCCTTCATGGGGTGGGCTCCTACCCCCGCTCTCACCGCGATCGTCGGTAAACAGGCAAATCCGTTCTACACCACCGATTTGATCTATGACCCAGAGGTCGATCCGCAAGGACTCGTCGAACGCATCGACTTCGACAAAATCTTTAACCTGACCTTCGGCGAGCCTGTGGCGGCTGAGGGCAAGGAGGGCAAGGCCCCAGCCCCAGCCCCGCCGCCGCCGCCGGGTAATTCGCTGGAGTTAAGCATCATTGCCGGTCAGTTCGTTTTCAACAATAACAACGCGAACTCAGGCAGCACCCAATTAAAATGGGACTCCTATGCGTTCCAGGAACAACTCCTGGCCACGCTTAAGATCGGTGACAAACTCTCTTTTACGTTTGGTCCGGGCTTCTTGAGCTATAATGATTCCTCATCTGGCGGACTACCTGGAGCGCATGGGACCATTATACCGCCGGTCTCGGTGCAGGGTCAGACATTTGACCAGACAACTACTGGCAGCGCGGTCACTTTTGGCGACACTCTCGGCAATAGTCAACCTTATCCAGTCACCCAGCGCGACCTGAACATTATCCTTGCGCCGGGCGACATCACCTACAAGATTTTTGGCAAGCCACTGAGCCTCTATTGGGATTTTGCGTACAACTTCACAGGGGATCAACGCTTCACCAGAGACTACGGTCCCTTGTTTGGGCATTACTTCTACGTTGGCAGATCGTCAACGCCTAGCTTCAGCGAGCCGGCGACCCCCACCTTTTCAGACAACTCGGCCTGGCTGGTCGGTTTAAAATATGGTGAAAATAAGAAGGCTGGCGATTTTTCCGCTTCGGCCGACTATCGCCAGGTGGGAATCAGCTCCATTGACCCGAACATCAACAGTGACAACTTCGCTTTAAGTAATCTTAACGCGCAGGGCTGGGAATTCAACCTGGCCTACAATTTCACTGACTTCTTGACTGCAGTCTTTACGTTGTTCTATTCCCATGCCCTGCATCCCAATCTTTATGGCGGGTATGCGACGGGAAACGTCTTGATGTCTAACGGCACGCCGTTTCCTTCTAGTCAGCAATATTCGGTTGCGCGGCACCGCCAGGATTCGGTGTTCCAGGCGAACCTGCTGATGAAATTTTGCAGAATCATAGGCGTTGGAGATTTGAAAGCCCGAGGGCCGAAGTCCTCGGGCTTTTTTCTAAC
>JAFAKL010000124.1 GCA_019235445.1 Verrucomicrobiota bacterium
CCGACCGCGAGAGATTTTCAAAAGACCTGACCAAAGCCATTGAACTTCCAGCAATGACCGTCATTGGCGAGCAAAAGGTGGACTTCACTGCCTCGCCCGAGCGCTCCAGGAGCGAAACGTTTGCCTTGAAAGAAATCCTGCGGCAGGAGGACCAAAACCTGCAGGACCATAAAAAGCGGGTGGAATCTTATCAACCTGTCCAGATTTTCAAGGGAGTTACGTTCAGCCTCGGAACCACCGACCCGAAAAACGATCTTACCATGCTTCCGGATTATATGAACCTCGAGTACGGACACCAGTCTCCTGAGGTCGTTGAGAAAGACCTTAAAATCTTCCGCCAATCACTGGATAATCCATCGCCCTGAACCGTTGAGAACTTAAGGTCCTGGACAGCGAGCGGTTGTTGGCCAGAAATTCCATCAGATGACTGCAGAGCTGGAGGCATTGGCCGAACACATTCGAGAAGGGCGGCGGATAATGCTCTTTACCGGCGCTGGAATTTCAACCGGCAGCGGAATTCCCGACTTTCGTGGACCGAACGGCGTCTGGACTCGACGCAGGCCTGTGTATTACCAGGATTTCATGAGCTCGGAAGCCGCTCGGATCGAGCACTGGGACTACAAGCTGGAGGCCTGGGCAGCATTTCGCGCCGCGCTTCCAAATCCAGTGCATCACGCAGCCGTAAGGCTGGAAGACGCGGGAAAAGTCGTTGCGGTGCTCACGCAGAATATTGATGGATTGCACGCCCTGGCCGGCTCTCGCGGCGAACACCTGATCGAGCTGCACGGCAGCAACCGGCTGGTGGAATGTCAATCCTGTCATTGGCTCGGTGAGCCTGAACCGTTTTTTGAGGAATTTCGAGTTAGCCGGCTGCCGCCGCTCTGCCAGTGTGGCGGTTACCTGAAATCAGCGACCATCAGTTTCGGACAAAAGCTGGATCCGGCGGTCCTTGTGCGTGCCGCGGACGCGGCCAGAAGGGCGGATCTTGTGATTGCTCTTGGGTCCACTCTCTCGGTTCATCCCGCCGCCTCGTTCCCACTGCTGGCTGCGGAGCGAGGTACACCGTATGTCATCATCAATCGCGGAGCCACAGACCACGATGACCACCCCTGCGTTTCTTTGCGCTTGGAAGGCGAGGTCACTGCGCTCTTCCCAACGGCCGTCGAAACTGCGCTTGCTTGAACCTTTGGGTTAAAGTCCACGGACCCACTCGACAAGCGAGAAGGGATTGGTAGCTTCGGACATGGCGAAAATCAGTTCGACCGATCTTGATGTTTATCCAGTCGCCCTGGGGGGAAACGTTTTTGGGTGGACTGCGAACGAGGAAGAGTCATTTGCCGTCCTGGACGGATACGCAGCAGCCGGCGGTAACTTTATTGATACAGCGGACGTTTACTCCGCCTGGGCACCCGGCAATTCAGGTGGAGAATCAGAGACTATCCTTGGACACTGGATGGCGAGCCGGGCAAGACGCGACCAGACCATCATCGCCACGAAAGTAGGTAAGCATCCTCAATTTCAAGGCCTCTCGGCGAAGACCATTCGCGCCGCCGCAGAAAACTCCCTGCAGCGACTCGACACCGACTACATCGATCTGTATTACGCGCACGCCGACGACGAACAAACCCCTCTGGAAGAGTCACTCGGCGCTTTTGATGCCCTGGTTCGCGAAGGCAAAGTCCGCTATATCGCCGCCTCCAACTATACAGCCCCGAGGCTCTCGGAGGCGCTTGAGGTCTCGGATCGCGAAGGATTGGCCAGATACGTCGCGCTGCAACAGCATTATAATCTGATGGAACGACACCAGTACGAGGGCGAACTCGAAGAGCTCGTGGCGCGTGAACGGCTCTCGTCGATCCCATACTTCGCGCTTGCCTCCGGATTTTTAACCGGCAAATACCGGCCTGGCGCAAAAATTCAGAGCCAGCGGGCACAAAGCGCGGGCTCTTACCTAAATGAAAAGGGAATAAAAGTTCTCGCCGCGCTGGATGAGGTCGCAGCTGCACACCACGTCGCGGACGCCACGATCGCCCTGGCTTGGCTTTCAGCCCAACCCACCGTCGTGGCCCCGATTGCCAGCGCACGCACTCCCGAACA
This sequence comes from Verrucomicrobiota bacterium, assembly GCA_019235445.1. Lineage (GTDB taxonomy): Bacteria > Verrucomicrobiota > Verrucomicrobiia > Chthoniobacterales > JAFAMB01 > JAFAMB01. The sequence continues at coordinate 2,098 of JAFAKL010000124.1, forward strand.
ACTTCCGGATTTGTTGCACGTTCAAGACGTGCGGCTCAGCGAGGCCGAAATGCGCAAATTGAATGAAGCCAGCGCCCCTGCGGGCAACGACGAATCCAGCTCTTAAGTTGCAGAAAAGCCTACATGCATCCCGCGCCGTGTGGGTGGATCCGGAGTATGCAGATGCCTGGATCTCTTACCGCCGCCGCCGGCGAGTGGTGTTTTGTCTCTTCGTCGCCTCGATGCTCGAAATCCGATTCGCCTTTTTTGTTCCTGGGTTTTTCTTTGCCTTAACCTTTGTCGCGTACTTTTTTATTGCCGCGTGGCTGGCAAACTGGAAATGCCCTCGTTGCGGGCAAGCGTTCTTCCGAGCAGCGTTTTATCGCAGTCTCCTGTTTGGGGGGCGTTGTTTTCATTGCGGCCTGCCGAAATGGTGCGTTTCAGAGACTGAAGATACTTTTTTGCGGCCGAAGTTTCTCTTCGGATGGGTCATAACCGACCGACGAGGTCACTAGTGCACCAAGTCCACTAGGTGCTGCCAAGGCCAGTGGAAAAAATGGTGGCGTCGACGTTGAACCTGGTGTCGATGGCGGTGCTGATGATGGGTGGACTCTTTGACATGGTGAACTCTGGGCGCTGAATGAGAAGGCATGGAACTTTTGGGCACTGAAACAGACTGGCGAGAAGCTCGCTGAGAGGGAGCGGAATGAGTCTCACTGTGATGGGACACCGTTGGAGGTGGATCATAGGGAGGAAGCGGAACGTCTACATGCTCCTGCGCGGCAAGCGGAACCTTTAGCCAGACAGAGATACCGATGAGCGCTGCCAGAGTCAGAGCGGGTTTCATATTTCTTCAGCAACACACGCGGCTTGTAGCGGCTAAAATGGATTGTCGTCTGGAGTATTTTGCATTATGGTATATTGGCTTTGACTCATCTTCCGCTCGAACTGCACAGATCGGAGCTCTGATGTAGCCGAACACAAGAGGTTTTAGCGAGAAATATCCAGTCTGTTCTACAGGCTTTGGAAACTTCGGATTTCTTAGAATGGACAGAGATGAATAACGCTTCTCCGGCCGCGAATCGCTGTTCTCTCGAGGCCTCGACCGATCAGTTGAGACTGTATCGTCTTCTGGTAGAGAACAGCCTTGGACTCATGTGCATCCATGACCTGGAGGGTGTCTTGCGTTTCATCAATCCCGCTGCCGCTCAAGCGCTTGGATATAAGCCGGAGGATGGATACAATCCGGAGGACGGTATCGGTCAGAATCTAAAGGAGTTTTTGGCGCCCTCCGTTCGCCATCTCTTCGATGAATACCTGTACCGCATCCAGAGCGAGCCGATTAGCAGCGGTCCCATGCGAATCATGGCAAGGGATGGCACCGAGCGCATCTGGTTTTGCCGCAATATCCGATATGATCGACTGGAAGGTTCCCCGTTGGTTCTTGGGCATGCCATCGATATCACCGAGAGGATTCGAGCAGAGCGTGCCCTGAAAGAGGCCCAGTCAGCGGTCCAAGAAGCGCATGATGAATTAGCCACGCGTGTTGCCGAGCGCACAGCGGAACTCCAGCAAGCCAATGATCGACTGGTGGCTGAAATAGCGCAGCGCAAATTGGTAGAAGAGGAATTACTCCGCAGTCGCAAGCTGGAGTCGCTCGGTGTTTTGGCCGGTGGAATTGCGCACGATTTTAACAACTTTCTTACTATTATTTGCGGCAATATCGCGCTTGCCAAGATGCAGCTTAAACCCGCGGACCCGGTTGGGGAAATACTCGATCAGGCAGCGGTGGCATGTAAACGGGCCACCTCCCTGGCTTCGCAGCTTTTGACCTTTGGAAAAGGCGGAGCTCCGGTCCGCCGGCCAACTCAACTGGCCGCGGTCGTCAGAGACGCAGTGGACCTTGCGCGAGCAGGGGCTAAGGCCACTATCGAGCTCTTCATCGGATGTGACCTCGGACTAGCGGATATCGATATTGAACAAATCAGTCATGCACTTCATAACCTTTTACTCAATGCGCGACAAGCGATGCCGGAGGGTGGAACGATTGAAGTGCACGTCGAAAATGTCGTACTCGATGACGGTTCCCTGCCGATATCCGACGGCAGGTACGTTATAATTTCCATTGCGGACCATGGATGCGGGATCGGGGCTGAGGTTCTACCTAACATTTTCGATCCCTACTTCACCACCAAGCCGAACGGTAGAGGTCTTGGTCTAGCGTCAGTGAATGCAATTATAGCCAAACATCAGGGCCATATCACTGTGAAATCAACCCTGGGCATAGGAACCACTTTTTCGGTCTACCTGCCTGCCTGCACGGCAGTTAAAGCACCGGAAATTGCGATTAGTGAGCCGCTGCAAAACGGTAGTGGCCGAATTTTGATCATGGATGACGAAGAGCCGATTTGCCATTTATTGACGCGGATTCTGACACAGTTGGGCTATGAAGTAGAGTGCGCCAGAAACGGAGTCGAAGCTATCCAGCTGTATCAAAAAGCAAAAGATTCCACCCGGTCCTTTGCCGCGGTCTTGGTCGATTTGACTATCCCTGGTGGAATGGGAGGCGAAGAGGTAGCGGCTCGTTTGAGGCAAATCGACCAATCTGTGGTATTAATCGTGTCCAGCGGATACTCCGATACTCCGATTATGTCCGAATTCCGCAGGCACGGCTTTGACGAAGTATTATCCAAGCCCTGGACGCCGGCCCAGCTGGCCGAGGTTTTGAGACGATGTGTGAGGGTACCTTGAGCGGAGTCATGGTCCTGCACGTATTGGATCGACCGCACCTCGGGCCTTCAGCCGATCCAGCGTCGCGGAGTCGAGAAAGCCGGTTAGCACCACAGTCGCATTCCTTTCCGCCTTGCCAATCCGGCGATGAAACAAGACCTTGCTAGTGCGGAGGAATAGGATGGCCACAATCTGCGTTGATGCCGGTACCTCGATCATCAAGACGGTCGCTTTTGACGATTACGGGACGGAGATCGCCCTTGCCCGCCAGGAAACCAAAGTGCTGCGTCCCGCGCCCGGTTTTTCCGAGCAGGACATGGATTCGGTCTGGAATGCCGCGGCCTCCACAATCCGCTCCGTAGTAAAAGAGCTGCCCAACTCCGTGCGCCTCATCTCGCTGACGGCCCAAGGGGACGGTTGCTGGCTAGTGGATACCGAAGGTCACCCTACCGGCCCCGCTATCCTCTGGAACGATGCCCGCGCTGCCGCTATTGTGGATCGCTGGCGAGAGGCTGGCGTATTGAAGGAGGCTTTTCACCGTAACGGCTCGCAGGCTTTTGCCGGTCTGCCCAATGGAATTTTTGCCTGGCTCAAGAGGCATGATCCTGGTCGGTTGGAGCGTTCCCACAAGTCGCTCTGCTGCAACGGATGGATTTTCTACAATCTCACCGGCCGGATGGCCATCGACGAGTCAGACGCCTCGGTGCCGTTCTTCGACGTGCGCGCGCGGCGCTATTCGGCCGAACTTCTTGAACTCTACGGCCTGGAGTGGGCCGAACGGCTATTGCCGGAGGTGCTTCCCAACGATCGGCGCGTTGGCGAACTCCGTGCGACAGCGGCAACTGAATTTGGTTTGCCGGCAGGGCTGCCTGTCGTCATGTCGCCTTACGATGTGGCCTCGACGGCAATCGGTGTCGGCGCGGTCAGCGATGGGCAGGCGTGCAGCATTCTCGGCACGACCCTCTGCACGAACGTAGTGATGAACCAGGTCAACCTGGAAGGTGAACCGTCCGGGTTGACCCTTCCCTTTGGTCCGCCGGGCCTGTATTTGCGCGCCTTTCCAACGCTGGCAGGCGCCGAGGTGATCCACTGGGCAGTCAGGCAGCTTGGTCTCAGTGGGGTGTCCGATCTAAGCGCATTGGCTGCCAAAGCCGAGCCGGGTGCCAACGGCCTTTGCTTTCTTCCTTACCTTTCCCCGGCAGGCGAGCGCGTGCCGTTCCTGAATACAGGGGCGCGAGGCTCCATTTTCGGATTGTCGTTCGAACACGGTCGCGAGCATATCGCACGCTCGGTGCTCGAAGGATTGTCGCTGGTCATCCGCGATTGTTTGCAAGCGTCGCATGAGGCGGCCGCTTCCCTGTCCAATTGCGGCCTCTGTGGCGGCGGTGCGAACAGCGATGTGTGGTGCCAGCTGATCTCCGACGTTATCGGCCGGCCAACTTTTCGTCCCATGGACCAGGAAGTCGGCGCCAAAGGAGCATTCATTGCGGGGCTGGTCGCCACGGGACAAGAGGAGGATTTCCCGAGTGCGGCCAAGGACTATGTGCGCATTCGAGACATGTTCGAGCCGGATAGTGAACGGCACGCCCGGTACAATGAAATTTTCGAGCATTTTCTCGCCATCCGCGAGAGCACGCGACCTATTTGGAAACGCATGGCGGACGACCGCGTCCGTCGGGCTGAGCCGACAGCCTGATTTCTGGGCAAGGCTTTCTTATGCCCACACAACAATCCTCCAACGCCGCCTGGCTCGGGCTGGATCTCGGCACTCAGAGCGCGCGCGCCATGATTGTCTCCGGCAACGGTGAAACCCTGGCCATCGGTTCGCACAAGCTGACCAGCCGCCGTGACGGACCCAGGCACGAACAGGATCCCGAGGAGTGGTGGCGCGCTATCTCGACCGCCTCCCGCGCGGCGCTCAGGGAGCTGCCGCCTGGCTTTAACCTCCATGGTGTCGCGGTGGATGGTACATCCGGCACGATTCTTTTGGTGGATGGCGACAGCCGGCCTTTGACACCAGGCCTGATGTACGACGACACCCGCGCAGTCGAGGAAACAAAACGCGCCAACGAGGCCGGAGCGGCAGTTTGGGCCAGGCTGGGCTATAACCGCATGCAGGTGCCTTGGGGCTTGCCGAAATTGCTCTGGCTGCTCAGTCAGCAGCATGGCTGGGCGCTCGGGACGCGTCTGGCGCACCAGACCGATTTTATTAACCGCCGGTTGGTCGGCGGCGAAGTCGCTACCGACACGAGCAACGCCCTGAAAACGGGGGTAGATCTCGTCAACGAACGATGGCCGCACGAAGTGTTCGCCGCGCTGGCGGTTCCTGACGAAATCCTTCCAGAGGTGGTACGCGCCGGAACCGCTTTGGGGGTAGTGAGCGCGGAAGCAGCCGGTCAGACAGGTATCCCCCGGGGCACGCCAGTTATCGCAGGAATGACGGACGGCTGTGCCGCACAGATGGGGGCGGGCGCGTTGAACGTGGGAAGCTGGAATTCCGTGCTCGGCACCACGCTCGTGTTGAAAGGTGTGACACCCGATTTGATCAAGGATCCGGCGGGCGTTGTCTATTCCCATCGTTCACCCGATGGAAACTGGCTGCCTGGCGGAGCTTCGAGCGTTGGTGCGGGAGCTATCGCCAAGCATTTCCCCGAACGCGATCTGGAAGCCCTCGGCGTTGAAGCTGCCGAGCGTGAACCGGCTGGCATAGTCACCTACCCTTTGCATGGACGCGGTGAACGCTTTCCCTTCATCGCGCCGGAAGCGGAGGGCTTTACCCTCGGCCAACCCACCGACAAGATCGACCAATTCGCCGCCCTGCTCCAAGGCGTGGCATTCATCGAGCGTCTCTGTTTTGACTACCTGGACCTGCTTGGTGCGCCGGTAGATGGCCCTTTCGTGCTCACCGGCGGCGGCGCGAAAAGCCCTTATTGGTGCCAATTGCGGGCGGACGTCCTCGGCAGTCCAATTGCCTTGCCTGAGAACGCCGAGGCGGCTTTAGGGATGGCAGTATTGGCTGCGGCTGTCGGGCGCAAGGTCGCGGACGTCGCCCGCGAGATGGTGCGCGTTCGCGAGGTGATCGATCCGCGTTCGGACCGGATCGCGCGTTTTCGGGAGCCGTATCTGCGCCTGGTAGACGAGCTCGCCCGGCGAGGATGGCTGGCTCCAGCTGTGGCGCAACACGCCCACCGGAGGGCTGCCCCTTGACACACCTCTTCCTTGTTCGACACGGGACGACGATTTGGCACGCCGAGAACCGCTATGCCGGCTCTTCCGATGTGGCTTTGGATCCGTCCGGATATGCGCAGGCCGAGCGCCTGGCTACCTGGGCATCTGAGGCCAGACTGGCTGCAATCTGGTGCTCTCCCCTCAGTCGCGCCCGCGAAACGGCCGGCCCCGCTGCCCGTGCAACCGGACTGGAGCCGCGCATTGACGAACGTCTGCGCGAGACCGACTTCGGGCTGGTCGAGGGCAAGACCATGGCCGAGGCGGAGGAGCTTTTTCCTGCGGAAATCCGACGCTTCAAAGCCGATCCGGCGGCGTATCCGATGCCCGGCGGCGAAAATCCGCATGAGGCTGCCCAGCGTGCCGTTTCCGCTTTGCGCGACATTACCGTCGCGCACCCTCACGGACACGTGCTGGTCGTCGCCCATAACACACTCCTCCGCCTAGCGCTCTGCTCCCTTTTGAGGATTCCGCTAGCGTATTACCGCAGGGTTTTTCCGGCGGTCCGCAATGGCGCGCTGACCGAACTCCGAATCAAAGATGAGAACGCTGCTCTCCTCCAATACAACAGTCCGCTGAGCGCGATCGGCGGATCAAAGACCTAGTGCTCCATCAATCACTATGAACCTACGTATCCTGGTCGCAGGCGACCACTTCATCCTGCCCCGAATCTTCGCCGACGCGATTCGTACCGAAGTGAAAACGGTCCTTGAATTCCGCGAATATCAGTCGCCTTGGCCGGGCGTGCCGTTTGGCCGGATCGGGGAGGTCACGGAAGCGTCCGGCTCAGAAGACGAAGTCATCCAGGCTCTTGACGGGGTGAGCATCTACGTGGCGAACCACGCTCCTCTGACCAAGAAAGTTCTCGAAGGGGCGCCCGATTTGAAACTCGCCGTTATCGCGCGGGGAGGTCCGACCAACGCCAACGTCGAAGCGGCGACCCGGCACGGCGTGCTCGTCTGCAACGCTCCCGGTCGCAATGCCACGGCCACCGCCGAGCACGCGATGAGCCTCATTCTCGCGGTATTGCGCCGCATCCCCGAATCGCACGCGGCGCTCGCCCAAGGGGAATGGCGCGGCGACTATTATGAATATGACAAATGCGGGCTGGAGTTAGAGAATTCCACCGCCGGGTTGATTGGCTACGGCGCCATTGGCAGCCGCGTTGCCCGTATGCTCCGGGGTTTCGGATGTCAAATACTGGTCTATGATCCGTACGTAAAGGCGGAGACAGTGGGAGACCTGGCGCAAGTTGTCGAACTCAATGAGCTGCTTTCCCGCTCGCGCATCGTTTCCTTGCACGCGCGGGCAACGCCCGAGACCCGAGGGATGATCGGCACCAAACAGGTCGCCGCGATGCCCGCCGGTTCCGTGGTCATCAACTGCGCGCGCGGCACGCTAGTCGACTATGACGCCATTTGCGACGCGCTCGACAGCGGCCATCTCTGGGGCGCCGGCTTTGACGTATTTCCAGAAGAGCCGATCCCGGCAAACTCACGACTCTTGAAAACCCCGCACCTCGTGATGACGCCTCATATCGCAGGCGCCAGCAGGCAGACCGCCGAAAAAGCCGCCCGGATCGCCGCCGGCGAGGTCCGCCGGTTTCTGGATCACGAACCTCTTGAACATTGCGTCAATCCGGAAGCTGCCATCGTCAAGCGGTGAACATTTCGCACCGCTACCTTACTCGTCCTCGTTCTCGGCTTTGCGCGCGTCGTAGTAGCAATGCTGACCCGATTGACCGATCGCTTTGACAGGACGATGCGGGCAATCGTGGGTCCTGAATTCCCTCTTCAATCGTCCTCCTCGGCGTCGTCCTCGTCTCCGATTTTGATCAGCGCTATGCAGTGCCCTGCCTCTCCACCTGTCGGCTGGATCGAGGCCAATCACATGCCAAAGTCAGAGAACGAAAACGACGACGACCACGGGGACGAGGACGATTAGTTAGCCCTACGAATGACCGTGAGACCGTCTGGTCGTGTGAGTCTGATATTTGTCCGAGCCCCTCGACAGGGGCGCAGAAAGTTCCGGGACCGGCGCTATACCGGCGTCTCCCAACTTGTGCTCTTCCAAAATACCTTGGGCGATGCCGGAGGCAATCCGGCGCCTGTAACTCTCCATTGACACTTTTTGCGCCTCCGCCGGATTGGTCACGTAGGCGCACTCACAGAGGATGCATGGAATCTCGGGGTTACGAGTGAGCCTTACCTGGTCGTCCAATTCAACAAAGTGATCGTCCTCGCGAGTCATAACCGTCCTTAACCCTGCGCGACGTAGTTCGTCCCGCACCCGCTTAGCCGTCTCGAGAGTCAGATCCTTCTCCCGGAGAAAGATTGAAGCCCT
>JAFAKL010000065.1 GCA_019235445.1 Verrucomicrobiota bacterium
ATCTGCCGCTCGGGCAGAGGGGGAGAGAAAGGAACCGGCAGTTAGAACCGCGGATGCCAGAACAATCAAAACGATGTGTGTGCGCATCGTTTCACAAAGCGATCCTAAAATGGACCTTCGCGCCTCGACGTCCTTTTTCGGGCACCGAACAACAAAACGGCGTGGTGTGTTGACGTACATAGGAACTAGACGGTTTCAACGTCAGGCCGGAGCTATATCTGAATGAATAGACGCGGGTCAATCCGAAAGCGGAAGCCGCGCGAGTGAATAATGATTTGGTTCGAGCACCAGTATCTCGTGAGTTCGCTAGCTCGGCAAAAACATCGACTTCTACCCGCAACCGTAGTCTCCACCTATGTTGCCTTGCCCTGATTGACCGTGTTTGCGATCACCAAGATCGCCGTGTGAAACGACTTAGGAGTTTCTTCTTCACTATCCAAGAAATTCACCATCGCAGCCAGGTCGAGCAGCCGCGCAATTTCCCTCCAATTGTCAGGCAAATCAGGCGAGTCCGAAAGATAACCCTCCATAAAGGACTCACCGAATCCTGCCGGTAATTCATCCTCGAACCGCAAGAAATTTCCGATGTCGACTAGAGGCGAACCCGCCATGGTGAACTCCCAATCCAAAACTCCGGCTACTTTCCAAGTGGTGCCCGCTTTCCTGACCAGAATGTTTTTCAGGTTATAGTCACAATGAATAAGGCGTGTGGCATTGGGAATCGACCAGTATGCATCTCGGCTGGCCTGCACATACTCCAACGCGGACGCAGCCAGAGTTTCCCCAAGGCGTCTCCGAACTCGGCCGGACGCGAAACTTGAACAGATGTATTCGTAATAACCGCCGCCGAGATTCTCCATTGACGGATTGAAGATGAAATTCTCATCAAAGAATCCCGCCTTCCCCAAATTGAACGAATGGATGGCTTGAAGACAAATTCCCGCATCGAACGCAACGCTTGTCAGATGTGCGCCATCGAGTGAGTGCAGGCTCTCGGAAAGCAGCCTGCCCTCAATAAATTCAAGCAAAGCAAATGGACATGGCCCGGAAAAATCTTCAGCGACAACGGCCGGAACCGGCACAGCGTCACGAACCCGTTTTAGGACGGTTAGTTCTTTCTTTAAATCGCTGGGTCTAGCCGCGATCCTCAGAACCAGAGAACGCTGATCCCGGAGCAGGAGGCGGTAGTTTGAATTAACGAAGCCACCGGTGAGTACGGAGATAGATTCTATTTCAGAGCCGCCGAGGTGTGAACTGACCAGGCCACGGATCTCATCCTCGCCCAATACTTCCGTTGACTCTCGTCGATCAAACTTGGTGTTGTAGTCGAGCATACCTTGGGAACGCCGTTATCGCCGGGAACACTAACGTCCAACGACGCATCATTAAGCCCCGGTAGGGGCGACTGTCCATGAGGTCTAACGGTGTGGTAAGACGACAGGTTTTCTTTTTCGCCTCGGATTTCGGACACGCCATCGAGCTCTCCAAATGGAGTTGAGCCTCGATGAAACAGAGAGACGCTATGTCCTTCCCGGATTAAAGCAGACGCGATATGCCACCCAATAAATCGGGTCCCACCGATAACTAAAACACGCATTGGAGCCACATCATCTCACGCCGAGGCGGAAAGACAGAAAATCATTCACAACAAGGTCACAAAGATGCAGGCAGAAAAACCCTCTTTGTGGCCTTTGCGGCCTTGCTGTAAAGTTATTGTTCTGTGCTTCCTCCGGATCTTGGCGTTTCCTTTTGCTTGGCGCCGGATCTCATCCGAAACTGAACAGTCATGCTGGCAAAGTGGATCGTGGTCGACGCCTCGAACCGGGCGGCATTTGATCAGGCTCAAAAGCGATGGTCGGACCTGGTAGAGTACGACGGCTTTATCGCTCAAATCGGCGGTTGGGTTGACACATTTCCGGCAAAGGTCGGCATCTTAGGACTATGGCGCAATTTTGCCGCTTATCGCCAATTCAGGGAAACCGGGCACGACGAGATGGCACTTCAGCAAAAAGAGATTTGTGAGCACATCGATATCACCGTCGCCGGCGTTATCATGCACATCAACCAAGCAGATCCCCAGCTTTTGGCGGGATCAGCAGAATGCTTACGAGTTAGCGATGTCACCTTGCAGCCGAACAGCTCACCCATTTTTGTGGCACGACAACTGGCAATTTGGAACCCGGCATTGGGGTCCGCAGATGGAATGGTGGGTGCACTGATCTGCCGGGTAGACGGAAATCACGACCGATTTTTAGCCGCATCTTTTTGGCGCGACCGGGCAGCCCTAGAGAATTTTCAGGCCACCATCTTTCCGGCCACCAGCAAAGAAGCAGACACGGATACCTATACGAAATCGCTGGTTAGCTATCATTTTGCCCTGGAACCGGGATGGCGCGTCGTGAAAGCCCTTTAAGCCCGCAAGCAAAGGCAGAAAATGTCACGCAAAGACGAGCCTCGCGCAGAGGTCGCAGAGGGAAGCTCCGTAGGAGCGAAATCTTTATAGCAAATGACGCAAAAAAAGGCGAGCTCCGTAGGAGCGGCATCCGTTATTCGGCGCGTTCGTCAGCTGCGGTGCGCGGTTTTAGATGTCGCTCCTCACGGAGCTCATCGCTTATAAACTCGCGTGCTATAAATATTTCGCTCCTACGGAGCTGTTCTCTACCGCTGCGACCCCTGCGGCCTCTGCGCGAGGCTCTCGTCTTTGCGTGACATTTTCTTCTGCCTTAAATCACAGCGGTCATACCTCCATCGACGTAAAGAATCTGACCATTCACAAACGAAGACGCATCACTACTTAGGAAAACGGCGGCCCCAACCAGTTCAGCCGGTATTCCCCAACGTTTAGCCGGTGTCCGTTGTTTGACCCACGCATCGAACTCCAGGTTATCCGCCAACACCTGAGTCATTTCGGTGATGAAATACCCAGGCCCAATTGCGTTGATTTTGAT
>JAFAKL010000118.1 GCA_019235445.1 Verrucomicrobiota bacterium
AAGGAGAATGACACATTTGGAGGAAACCTAGATCAACCGTCCCTACAGGACGAGACGCGTCTTTTTTCTTTTTCCAGGCACTTCGTGCCAGGCTACCCTCGTTTTAATCCCTCCGGGATAAATGCGTCATGGCAACCCCTGCCGCTGCAACAGGTTAACGTTTATGGGGCGCAGACCTGAGAAGGGGTTGGTCGGCGCCTTCGGCGTGATATAAAGACGTTGGAAATGTCCAAACTGCAGAGCTAAGCTTAGTAGGTGTTTAGGGCCACGACTGTCGGCCTCAATTATCAGTACGCTGCCACTTCTTGTAGGCAAAGCGTCCCCGCTTGCGCGTTCCCGAAGGTAAGGCGAGACGCCTTACTTACCACTGCGCTGCACTTCTTGTCTTCAAGCGGCGCTAAACACGTACCTAAGCTTAGTTAATTAGCTTAGCTTAGCTAGCTAGCTAAGCTAGCTTTGATGGACTAAGGATCCGGGAGTATAGCCCCTTACATTAAGGTTCCGTATTTTCAGATCCGGTACCGGACGCGAGTTCCCGGGTAACAGACAGGTAACAGGCACGAGCGAGAAGCCTGCTTTGGATTGAGTGACTTGGCCCCCTGGTTGCATTCCGGGCCGAAGATCGAGGCCTTTGATTTGATACGAAGCGCGGCGAGGATCCTGTTCTCGCTGTTGGTGGCCTGAGGGAGATCAATTCTGGTTCGCTGCGGCCGTCAGTCGAGGACGAGAACGACGACGAGGACTCCGACATCCTGATATAACGTTATCGTCCCGCGCTTTCAGCGCCCGGCTTCACCCCTACGACCATTTTCACTGCTTGGAGATCCCCTCGAGCCAGGCGCTCCATGACTCCAGGCGTCTCTTCGAGCGAGCACCAACCGCTGATGAGTTGGCGCACCACGTCCGCTTTCCTCGCAACGAGATCGACCGCGCGTTCAAACTCAGCCCGGTTGAATCCGTACGACCCGCGTAGCGTCGTCTCATTCGAAGTCACTCCCTGGAGCGGAAGCGTGAACTCTTTGTCCAGATTCCCGAGGAGAACAACCGTGCCGCCGAAATCACAAAGATCATAGGCTGTTCGCGCCGTTTGAGCTAACCCTACTGCCTCGAAAACTCCGTTCGCTCGCCGGCCGGCGGTCTGCCTGGCAATGAGCGGTGCTGGCAAATCGCGGCCGGCATGGATCGCCTCGCCACCAAGATTTCGGGCCAGGGCAAGCTTCGCTTCGATTTTGTCGAGGATGAAAATCGTTTCGAAGCCGAGGTCCCGCAGTACTACGAGCAATGCAAGACCGATTGTGCCGGCCCCGACGATTGCCAGGATATCCTGCTTGGCCGGACTCATCCGATTCACGGCATGCAGAGCCACGGCGAACGGCTCAGCAAATAGACCAATCGAAGGGTCGACCCCGGCGCCGAGCCGGAAGGCCTGACGCTGGTGGCAGGTGAAGAAGTCTGCCATGGCACCCCAGTGACCGGCATTGACTCCGAGAATCCGTTTGTTCGGACAAATATGTTCCATTCCTGCCAGGCAATGACGGCAAACTCCGCATCCAAACGTGGGGTAGATGGCGACACGATCTCCCGGCTGAAACGACGCCACCTTCGGACCCACGCTCACGACGCTACCAGCTGCTTCGTGCCCCATAACCATGCCCGGTTTCCGGCGGCCGCTTTCACCTGTGAATCCATGGACATCGCTGCCGCAGATCCCGACGGCGTCGGCATGAATGAGCAATTCTTCGGCACCCAAGGAAGGCGTTGGAACCTCCTCAATGGAAAATTGCCATGGGCCGTTGTACTGGAGGATTTTCATACATTTCGGTGACAGGACACTAAAGCGAGAGATTAGGCCGCAGGACAAATCCGCCATCGACCGTGTAAAGGGAGCCAACCACATAGCTCGCCTGGTCGGAGAGAAGAAATTCGATCACTGCCGCGATTTCGTCGGCCTGCGCGGCGCGACCGATCGGGATCGATCGGGAAAGGCGGTTTTGCTCTTCCTCCGAAAACCAGCGCCGCTCGCCAGGAGTGCGAGTCCACCCAATGTCGGCGGCATTCAGACGGATGCCGTGCTCGACTAACTCCAGCGCCGCGCAACGCATGAAATGATTGAGCGCGGCTTTGGACACATCATAGGCAAACGTACCCTTGAAAGCCATCGTTCCGTGACCCGACGAGCACATCACCATTTGCCCTTTGCACCCCGCAGCGATCATTTCGCGGGCTACCTTCTGGATGATTTGGAAATTGGCCAGGATGTTGACCTCCAGCGTTCGCTGGATCAACGCGAGATCGGTCTTGAAAAAGTCTCTGTTTTTCTCCTGGTAGGCCGCGTTGCAAACCAGGAGATCAAGCGGACCTTTTTGGTGAATCTGATCCAGCATCGTTTCGACCGCGGCAGCTGTCCGCAGATCGGCTTTGCACAATTCCGCGGCGTAACCGGCCTCGTGGAACTGGTCCAACGTCTCTCGGGCGGCTTGGTCGTTTCGGGAGTAGTTTAGATAAACTGCAGTACCCTGGCGAGCCAATCGCCCGGCAATCGCTTTGCCGATGCCTTGGGTGCCGCCGGTGATAAGAGCTCGCTTCCCCTTGAATTCAGGATATGCAGGACCCACGGCCGAACGTCCTTTGAATTTTAAACGCTGATCTCACGATTTCGCCAATCAATCCGTAAAGTGCAGTTCGATCTTCTGCCGAAGAAATTGAACGGATTCGCGCAGATCTTCCATGCCGTTCATCCCGTCCTCAATTGAAATCCAGGAGGAAAAACCAACCGAATTCAAGGTAGAGAAAATTTTGTCATAGTCGTTAAGTCCCTTTCCGATCACCCCATGTGAGAGACGGCCGGCATATCCAATCACATCCTCCTCTCTTCGCAGATCTTCCAGGGTACCGCTACTGAGATAACGGTCACTGGCGTGCATTGACACCACACGATGCTTTACACGATCGAGCAATTCTAACGGATCCTCTCCGGCGAGGAGGGCATTGGAGGGATCATAGTTAATGCCGAACCACGGAGAATCGATCTGTTCAATAATCGCCGTGAAAATGTCCATCCTTTGCGCGAATTCCGGGTAACGCCAGTAACTGTCTTTGTAGTGGTTTTCCATCGACAGAACGACACTATTCTTCTCTGCGAACGGTAAAAGGCTCTTTATAACTCGGACCACCTGGTCGATACCTTTTTCTATCGCTAACCCGGGCCGGCGTTGGCCGGACAGGACGCGGCAAAAACGTCCGCCAAAGAAGGCGGTGATTTCTATCATGCGCCTTTCGCGCGCAATTTGTTCCTCCAGCAGATCGGGATCCGTCTCGGTGAAATCAGGCGAGCAGCAAAGCATCGGCATCTGAAGCCCGTATCTCTCCAGAGACGCTTTGGTTTCTCTCAAGAAAGCTTCGTTGTCGCGAATGAACCCGGAATAAAACTCGAGTCCTTGCACGCCAAGCGCAGCACCCATTTCAATCCAGTCACGGAGGCTCATTGTCCGGTGCACGCACAACTCGTCCATGAAACATTTCGGAAAGGCTGCCAATTTCGGTTTCATTCTGCCCTGTCTGCTTTGGAATAGCTCCTGAAACTCCGTCCTGGGTAAAAGCAAAGCTCCAGTTTTGCTCTGTTCTCTACAATCACAAACCGCCGGTTGAGGTTGACTCCGTACCCGCCCTGACTTCGGCTGCCGCTGCTGCGATGGCTTGCCGGCCGAGACCTGACTTCACAATTCGGATCAATTGTTCCTCGCTGGTTTCAGAGGTGGAGGCATCGAGTACGATCTCGCCGGAGTGGAGAAAATTGATGCGATCGCACACCTCGAAGACCTGGTTATAGTTATGCACGATCAGAATGATCGAGACGCTGCGTTGGCGTCGCAGATTCTGGATCAGCCCCAGGACATGGGCGCCCTCCCGCACACCCAAGGCCGCCAGCGGTTCATCCAGTACCAGGATGGTAGGCGAGGAATAGATCGATCGAGCCACGGCCACGGACTGACGCTGGCCGCCTGACAGTAAATCCACTGTGCTGTTCACGCTTGGAATTTGGATCCCCAGCGAATTGAGATAAGTCTGCGCCAGTTCGCGCATCTTCCTGTTATCCAGGAGCTTCATTCCCAGGATATGCTTATGGTATTCGCGCCCGATGAACATGTTGTGATAGATGCTGAGGTCGTTGATCAGCGCGAGGTCCTGATAGACCGTCTCGATGCCTTGGGCCCGCGCGTCACGAGGTGAGTGGAAGTGCACCTCTTTGCCCTGGTAGACAATTGTGCCGCTGTCCGGATGGTGAAACCCGGAGAGAATTTTGATCAAGGTAGATTTACCCGCCCCATTGTCGCCGACCAGGGCGAGTACTTCTCCTTTACGTAGTTTGATGCTCACATCCACCAAGGCCGTGACCGCGCCGAAGGTCTTGCTGATACGGTTCATCTCGAGGATGACCGGAGTGTCCGGGTTGAGAGCGGGAATCGCGTTCTGGCTCATACGCGTCTCCGGGCGCGCATCCTGTCCACTTGCACGTTCAGAATCATCGCCAGCACGATCGCGGCACCCAGGTAAATATCGGAGACGGTGGCTTGGGCCCCCATCATGACAAGGCCGTTGTTCAGGGTGGCCACGACGAATGCTCCGAGCAGCGAACCAATCGCTGTGCCGGAACCGCCCAGCAGCGAGGTACCTCCGATCACTGCGGCGGCGATCGCCTGCAGAGTCAGAAACGGGCCGCCGGCCAACGGATCGGCGGAGGCAAACTGCGTCGTGTTAATGACCCCGGCACCGGCCGCAAATGCCCCGGCGATCATGAAATTATACACCTTGATTCGATCGGTGCGGACCCCGATCTCCCGTGCCCCGACGATGTTGCTGCCGGTGGCGATGGTGTGCAAGCCAAAGGTCGTTCTATTTAGCACCAGCGCCATCGCCAGGACGATAACGAGGGTCCAGAGAAAAGGGGTAAATGCCGTTAACCCATGCCAGGACCAGACAGAATCTGTAGGACTGTACAGGTTTTCGCCAAAAATCTCGTTGAAGGGTTCCTGCACTGGGGCCACGATGGGTTGGCTATTGTAAATCGACACCACCACGCCTTGCAGCAGGAAAAAGGTACCGACGGTGGTGATCAGTGAAGGCACGCGGAACCTGACCGTGATAATCCCGTTGACCAGACCGATCAGCACGCCGAGCAGAATGCCCGCGACGGCGCTGACGGCGAGCGGAACGCCCCATCCAATGGACATCAGGACCATAACGTACGGAGCGAGGGAGAAGGTGCTACCCACCGAAAGGTCGATCTCACCCGTGATCATTAACATGACTTCGGCCACGGCGATCAGTCCATAGCGGCCGGTGTCGCGGAGGACGACGCTTAGCTCTTGCGAAGACAGAAATTCCCCGTTGCTTCCCACTTGGAAGTAGATCGCCAACACCAGGGCGACCACGGCGATGCTGGCCTCTCGGTAGCGAGACAGGACGACCAGGGCTCTCTCTAAAAATGTGCTCGGTGCCGCTGTTCCAACTTTACGTGCGGCTCCCGGGCTGCTTTGGGCGGTGCGCGGCATAGATGTTTTCGGCGTAAGTTGCCTTTGCTGGTGGGCCGTGGTCACCACTTGACCACGGCGAGCGATTCGTTCACCAGCCGCAATGCCGCGACAACATATACCTGCTATTTCGGGGACAGGATACTAGGTCGGTTCAGTGCTGGTGCTACCCTCAAAACGGCTCTTGCCGAGGTACAAATCGACGTTGTCTTTCGTTACGTAGGCCAGACTGGTATTGGTATCTGCCGGCGCAACGGCGCCGCCCGATAGTTTATACAAGTACATTTGTTGGACTGGCACGAAGCCTTGCAGGTAGGGTTGCTGGTCCGTGGTGAAGGCCATGTCTCCGGATTTGATATAGCCCAGCGTTTGCGGGTACAAATCGTAGCCCGCGACGGTGACACCCTTTTTCGCAAGACCGTACTTGGCAGAGACGAAGCCGCACGCGTAGGTATCTCCTCCGCCGGTCCCGAACAGGCCGGCTACTTTCTTATGACTGAGGTAGTAGCTCTCGATCCTGGATATCTCCGTGGCCTGGTCTACGCCGCTGTTGACCACGTCGTAGGTCACAGAGCTGCCATGATCCTTGATAGCCTGGATATAACCGTCGAGTCGCGGTTGCAGGTTCAGCGTACCTGGACTCGGGATAGAGAGCATCACGTGGCCGTCTTTCGGCACCATCTTCAACCATCGGGAGGCAATGTTGTACCCAGACTGGTAAAGCGGTTGACCTACATAGCTAAGGCGCTTGTTCGGGCTGCCCGCAGGCACATCGGCGTTATAGCCGATCACCGGGATGCCGGCAGCGAGTGCATTGGATGTCGGCGCATCGAAAGCCGTTGCGTCAATCAAGCACACGGCGATCCCATCTGCTTTTCCGGCGATAGCAGTTTGCATCGCATTGACCATCTCGGAAACGACGCTGTTCTGGGAGCCAGTCCATTGGTAGCTGCACCCGAAAAAAGCGCAGGCATCCTGAATCCCGTAGATGCAAGGGGTGAAAAACTCGTTCGTTGTTACGTGATTGACGAAGACAAATTTGTAGCTCTTTTTTGGCAGCCCGCCGGCCGCCGCTTCCGGCGGATTAGCTGCCAAACCCGTGCCCAACCCGCCGGCTAACGCCGCGCTGCCCAATCCAAGTTTTGCCGCCATTGCGAAAGCTTTGCGACGGCTGACCACGATGCCGATTTTTTCGGCCATTTCCGCTTGGTCCCGCATTTCGTTGTCCATCTCGAATCTACCTTTCTTTTAGTTTAGAATATGAGCCCGGCTTGCCGCGTGCCGATGGCGGGTCCGCAGTCAAGATCCCGGTTTAGCCTTAACCTGAAGGGCTGTGCACCGTGGTCCGTCATCTGGGAGACGAAGGGGGGAACGGGACCTGCCCGGCTGGTCAGAACCGCGCGTTTTTTA
>JAFAKL010000218.1 GCA_019235445.1 Verrucomicrobiota bacterium
TTCAGATCGTGCGCGATGCCACCGGCAAGGGTTCCAATCAGTTCGAGCCGCTGATCACGCAGTAAATGCGCCTCCATCTGCTTTTTTTCGGTAATGTCAGTGTCAATGACCAGAATGGAGCTCGGATCTCCTTGCTGGTCCCGTACCAGCGTCCAACGGCTGGCAACAACCACTGTACGCTGGGCTTTGGTGCGCGTGTGTAGCTCTCCCGACCAGGACCCTTTTTCCAGGAGGATCTTTTTTGCCGCCTCGAACGAGGTGCGATCCTCATAGGCCATTTTCCCGAAATCGCCGTCGAGAGCCTCCTGGGCAGTCCACCCGTAAAGTTCTTCAGCCCCTTTATTCCAATATTGGATCTTTTCATCCAGGCTGCGGACAAAGATGGCATCATGTGCCAGTTCAAGCAGGTTGGCTTGCTCCTGGATCTTACTTTCGTACCACTTGCGACTGGTGAGGTCGTGAATCAGGGCCAATAAAACCTGGCGATTGTGCAGCTCAAACTGGGAAACTGAAACGTGTACCGGGACGATTGTCCCGTTCTTCCGGACAACATTCGATTCAATACTTTGTCCCCGGGCTCCGGCGGCCGACTGCGCATGGGGCCTTTGGCAGGAATAAAGCTGGCTCTCCTTCATGCCAAGAACTTCAGCGCGCGTCCGGCCTAAAAGTGCTTCGGCTTGGGGATTGGTATCAACGATTTCCCCGCTTTCCATTTCAATGAGAAAGGCGGCATCGCCCAGACGTTCAAAGAGATGCCGGTACTTGTACTCAGAGATCCGCATTTCTTTTTCGGCCTGCCGGCGTTGACGCCTCACCTTTGCCTCCGCCAATTCGCGCTCCATGGCCGGGACCAGACGGGTCAGATTGTTCTTCATGACATAGTCATGCGCGCCTGCTTTCATGGCCTGGACCGCCACGTCTTCCCCCAAGGTGCCCGAGACGAAGATAAAAGGGAGATCCAGTCCACGTTTCTTTACGATCTCCAATGCCGATTGACCGCTGAAGTGCGGCATGGTGAAATCACAGAAGAGGATGTCCCAGCTTTGTCGATCGAGCGCGGCACCAAGGGCTTCGGCCGTTTCAACCCTGTGGTAGGCGACCTCGTATTCGCTGCGCTCCAGGTGATGCAGGAGCAGGAGAGTATCGTTCTGAGAGTCTTCGACGATCAGAGCATGCAGGAGCGGTTTCATTTGTCAAAGGGGTCACCTTTGCTTAATTGCAATATATAGTAGTTGCATTAGATATAGAAAATATCAAAGGATTTTTTCCCAACTGTTTTTCGGTTTTCACTCTCCAAGCAAGTCACCCGGAAGGCTGGAGTAGCCGCAACCTCCAAACAGCTGCCCTTAAAGTACCGGCAGAAGGGGCGAAGATGCCGCACATGCAACGGCTAACGTGGACCGGCATAACAGACGAGCAACGCAGCCGCGGCCCATTTTCAAGGCAACCCTCCGGGGCCGCGGCCGGTTGGCCGTTTTTCCGCGTTGCTCGCTCCTTGCGTATCGATCTAGATATGCTCGTCGCTCGCGCCTTGAAAAACAGCCAACTGACCTGCGGCGAAACCCAAGGGATTTAGGAGACGGTGCATTCTCATTTCCAGCAGCGGACGCGGCGCGCCAAACCTTAAGGATCTTGTGCATCGTCTCGCGATCGCACCCAATTTCTCGCCGATGTCCGCGCGATCGTTCTGCCGGGCGAAACTCTCCTACTCGCCAGCCAAGCTGTCGGGGGCGGTGCGCGCAGCGCACCCGCCTTTAACATGCTGACTGATTAGTGCCCCCTCCAAGTCGTCCTCGATCTTGGATCGCCCGTCATTGGGCAGACGCTTAAGTCCCTGCCCGTTAATCAAACCGAGGACGAGAACGACGACGAGGACGATCTAAAGCGGAATCGGACCCGTCAAACTAACCTTTTCCCCAGTCCCTCTTAATCTGTGGTTTCATCTACCTTGCTCTCCTTTAGCTTCAGGGCGGCCTGGACCCCGGGTAAACCCGCGCTAGATTTTCATAACCCTGCGGGCGACAGAGCGTGAGTTTTAACGAAT
>JAFAKL010000371.1 GCA_019235445.1 Verrucomicrobiota bacterium
CGTACCAGGCTGATTTTCTGCACGATTCAAGCCGAAGCAACCATGAAAGCGCGACCGTGGTCTGGCCAGCTGCTTCTCGAAAGCTGGAGAGTCGAACTCAGACTGGAACAGAAGGGCCCGACACGCCGCAACCGATCCACTTTTTCGAGGGCTGGGAAGAGATCCCTGACACGCAGGATTACCCAAACGGGTTCCGAGTGGAATGGGAGCTGTTCCTGCGGCATCTGGTCGGCGAGGTTCCGCTGGCCGAGCAGGACCCCTGGATCGAGCCTGTGATCGACTGATCCGGACCAAGTGCTGTCCATCATCAAGGACCGGCACGCGAAGGTGTGCTGAGTCGCCGGATCGATAGGCGCGCCGCGAGGCCGCACCGCTTCTGTGCAAGCTCGACAATCCGGACCACCCGCCAGAACTAAATCAGCCAACGTTGGTCTTCGCTACCATCTGCACAAAAGTGCGTAAACCGTGGTTAACCAACGGAGGCAAATAACGATGAAAGTACGATCGGGATCACAGCTCGCCAACCTGCTCTCCGGAACCGCGCAGTTGCTAAACAACGTTACAACCGCCAATCCGGCAACCATTTGAATGCGCGGCGTCACCGCGTCTCCTTTCGTCTTATTGACCCTTGAATTACACACGATCGACTAGACAACTCTCCACTGATTCTTCATCGAAATCTGCCAGGAACC
Organism: Verrucomicrobiota bacterium; assembly: GCA_019235445.1. Taxonomy (GTDB): domain Bacteria; phylum Verrucomicrobiota; class Verrucomicrobiia; order Chthoniobacterales; family JAFAMB01; genus JAFAMB01. The sequence continues at coordinate 693 of JAFAKL010000371.1, forward strand.
TGGAAAGCTCCTCTCTCCATTTTGATTTTTCTACCAGAACGGCCCCGCATTCCGCGGCCTCGGAGGTTAAAGTCGTACTTCGTGAGTTTGTCAGCAGCACAAGCTGAATCCATCTCCAATCTATCGAGCTGTTCAAAATGCGTACGAAATCCATTCCACAGATCCCCGGGAGTTCCGAGTCGACGAGAATAAGCCGATAAGGTATGTAGGCCAATATGGTCAGCGCCTGCTCCGCCCCCACAATTCCGTGCACAAACCAATCTTGCGTTTTGAGAAACTCTACGACGGAATTGCGAAGCAAGTGTGATTCCTCCACCACCAGAGCGAAGCGAAACGTCTGCCGCTCTAATTGACTTTTGTCATCTGCAGTAGCAATCACTAAGACTCCTTTGCGGTTGGGGAGCAAAGTTAAACGCTTCGCTCCGGTGTGGATAGCTTGCACGGACGGCTATCAGAAAATGTGCAGGCCGCTCTGATTTTCCGTAAAAGGGACTTACGTTCCGCTCGGCGCTTACAGCGGAGGTCGCTACGGCGCAGGATCTCCCCGACTAGTAGTGGATAATCGCTTAGAGTGGGAGTAATCGAAAATCGGTTCGTTTCGTTGGTAGGCTTGCTGTGAGTTCGGGTAAACATAATGCAGTCCTCTTCTGAAATATAGCTCCCAAAAGAAGCGATGCTATGGGACTAAAGGCCCATCTGGGAATTGATGGTTTAGCCTACAGCCCTGACTTCGGATCCAGCATAACGTTAAGCGGGGGAATGGCATCTAAGTTAAGAGGGTTTGAGACGGTTCTTTCTTCCCCTGCAGAGACTCCAGGATTCAGCCTGGGTGTTTTAACCAGGTTTTAACCGGTTTTAACCCCGGGACTGCAGTTTGGACATCTCCAATGTCTTAGTTAGAACGGCGCCGAAGGCGCCAAACAGCCATAGCCTGGGGCGGAGCCCCAGAAGCGTTATCTTATCGCAGCGGCAGGGAGGTGCCGTGACGCATTTATCCCGGAGGGATCAAAACGAGGGTAGCCAGGCACGAAGTGCCTGTAAAAAAGGTTCAGAGCTTGGATCCGCCGTCGACTGGAAGAATGACTCCGGTGATCCAGCGCGATTTTTCGGAGGCGAGAAAGGCGATTACATCCGCCACATCGGACGGTTCACCGATCCGCTTAAGGGCCTGCATACTGAGCGTGAGGTCGCGACCGCCCTCGGTCCTGGTAAAGCTGGACATGTCTGTGGCGATAACGCCCGGAGCCACCGCATTCACCCGGATGCCACGGGGCCCAAGGGCAAAAGCCCAGTGTTTCACCAGGGTGTCCAGCGCGCCCTTGGTCGCTGCGTAAGCCGGGAAGGATGGCACGCCAGCCTGGCCGGGATTGCCTGGAACGGCGCGGGCAGCCAAGGATGAAACTAGAATTACGCTGGAGCCCTCGCCAAGGAGCGTGAGCAATTGCTGCACGACAAAAAAGGGGCCGCGCACGTTGGTCGCAAAGAGTCTGTCAAATTCCTCTATGGTATGATCCTCGAAAGCGGCGGCCTTTGTGATGCCGGCATTGGCCACCAGGATATCCAAACGGTCCCTAACAATCATACGAACCTGGTCTGACAACATTGCAGCACCATCCGGATCTCCAAGGTCGGCCTGAAGGGCCTCGCCTTGTCCGCCCAAGGCCCGGATTTCATTCACGAGTGAATTGGCCTCGGCCGCAGAGCTGCCGTAATGAACAAGAACCTGCGCACCTGCGTTGGCGAGTGCTTGCGCGGTAGCTCGTCCGATGCCGCGGGACGCTCCGGTGACCAGGGCTGTTTTGCCGGTAGCAGTGCTCATGCGCTTTGTGCTTTATCCAGGGTAATTAATGAGAATAGTCCAATGAGCCTATCGTTTCCCTTTCTTTTCCTCGCCCTTTTTCTCCGGGTGGGGCTTGGAAGGATGATGTTCCTGTGGATGCTGAACTGGGTGGTGCTGGCCCTGAGGATGCTCCGCCGGGTGCTGACCGCCCTGATGATGTTCAGTCGCGTGCTGCTCGCCTTGGTGATGTACCGCGGCATGTTGCTCGCCCGGATGATGTACCGCGGCATGTTGCTCGCCCGGATGATGTACCGCGCCATGTTGCTCGCCCGGATGATGTTCCACTGCGTGCTGCTCGCCTTGGCGGCGTTCCGCTACGCTGGTCTCAGCCGCCTTGTTCGGGTGCCCATGATTTTCCGAATAGCGTTGGTTCGGATCACGCCGAGCATTCTCTACATAGCCACGCTGACCTTCGGTTGCGGCAATATGCCGTTCGTGCTCTACCGCTTGTTCCTGGGCAGTCGCTCTCGCGTTGACTCCACCGGGCCCGTTGAAGCTGACCCGATTGTTATTGATGGTCGTATTATTGATCACTGTGCGATCTACATAGGTATTGTGAACGACCGAAGAATTCACGCTCCAAACCGCGGTATTATAATGAAAGGCGCCCCCCTCCCATCTGCCACCATAAAAGCCTGATCCAAAATAACCGAAGCCATAGTTGATCCCGCCATAAAATCCGACATGAGGACACCAGTAACCGGCGTTCCAGTTATAGTTACCCCCGACCAACACCCAATAACCAGGCGTCCAGAGAAATCCCGGTTCAGGTGGTTCATACCAGTATCCAGGAACCCAGAAATAGCCGTCTGGTCCGTAGGCCCAGTAGCCCGGCACCCACAAATATCCATCCACCGGACAAGCTGGTTGCTCGTAAACAGGGACCGGAGGCGGGGCAATGGTAATCGAGATAGATTGCGCGCAAAGCGGGGACGATATGCCCAGCAGACAGGCAAAGAGAAGATCTGGGACTCTTATCGATTTTAGCATAGCAGGGTGTTGAGTTGCGTCGGGCGGTTAGCGGAAATTAAGGTGAGAAAAGATTCTGGAATTAGGAATGACCATTTACCCGGTCTTCGGCCAATAAGCATCCGCTCGCTTCGTTAAACCCCACGAACGAGGGATGGTTGCAGGCGCATTTTCGTGCCTTGCCGCGTTCCATCCGTCCTCACTGCCGTTTTGGCCCGGAGCACGCCATCGAGCTTCTTTAATTTGCTGCCTCCTGTATTAATTCTAGCCACTCAGGGTTCAATCATCTTGCGGCTGCGCTTCCCGCGAGATCTGCCGATCGGAGCTGGGAATGCCAAAGGATCGATTCGAAAGAGCGCTGGGGATAGCTGGAGCTGAGTATGCGCAAACGCTCCTGGGTGGGGAGGTCCGTCGAGGAGCAATGGCAGGCGAGGAACTCTGGATCCCGTCGCAAGTCAAACCCTCCCTGCCCTGGTTTAAAGATGTCATCACTCGCATCGAGGTCACGACGAGCAGTCTATGGTTGCCCGACAAATCTCACTCGCCTTATCCATTTTTTCGGTTTGGTCACCTCATGCGGGACGTTGAGCGCGTGCTACTGATTGGCAGCATGCGTCTGAAACCGGGCCGTGGGACTTTCTCCTATCCCCATGGTCTGGTGGTAGGCGACACAGGGCCATTGATCGTCAAACCGTGGCTTTTCTTCTTTACCTTGTACGATGCGTTAGAGATCGGTCTTTCCCATAACACGGCAGACATCATCTACACGCCCTTTCAGGCGCACAAGGTCGGGAAG
>JAFAKL010000333.1 GCA_019235445.1 Verrucomicrobiota bacterium
GTAGCCGCCGAGCATGTGGATGTTTATCTGACCTGGGGTGAGACACCAGCCGGCGTTGCCGAAAAAATTGATTCCGCAAAGAAAGGGGCTGCAGCCTTTGGAAGATCGCTTCGCTTCGGCTTGAGAGTGCACATCATCGTGCGAGAAACCGAAAAGCAGGCATGGGAAGCGGCGGACGACCTTTTGCGTTATGTCTCGGACGAAAGTATCGAAGCTGCGCAGAAAACGTTTGCACGCTTCGATTCCGAAGGTCAAAAGCGGATGGCCCAACTCCATCGCGGTCAGCGCGACCGTCTTGAGATCAGTCCGAATCTCTGGGCTGGCGTCGGTTTGGTGCGCGGCGGAGCCGGTACCGCACTTGTAGGAAACCCGGAAACAGTGGCAGCGAGACTCAAGGAGTACGCCGCTCTTGGTATAGAAACTTTTATCTTGTCAGGGTACCCCCATCTGGAAGAATCTTACCGCGTCGCTGAACTTCTCTTCCCGTTGCTCCGACTCGACGATACACCGAGACAGGCAGCCGCCTCGTATGTTGGGCCCTTTGGAGATCTGAAACCGGTGGATAACAAATGACACGGGCAACGCTCCGGCAGTTGGCGGAGGATGTTGAGCAGCGAAGCTGCGTTCAACGCCGTATTGAATCGGATTTCTTTGCTCATAGCCACGCATGTCGCGGCGGGGCGATCGCGTTCAAATAATAATTTCCAATCGCATGGTATTTCCAGCGGACGGGGTCATGAAGAGTATGCACACGGGCGTTACGCCAATGGCGGTCTAACTGGTATTTTTCCAGGGTGGATTGCGATCCGGATAATTCGAACAGCTTGTTCGTCGCCAGAATTGCAATGTCTGTCGCCCCAATTTTTGCCTCTGCCACTGCGAGCGCCGCAGCAGTAACCGTGGGTTCGTCCAGCGCCGCGGCGGCTTGATCGACCTTCAGGGCAGCTCTTTCCATCAGCGATTCGGCGGCATGCAGGCGATAGTGGAGTTCACCGATCTGATAAACCGTAAGCGGGTCCTCGCTCGCGCTCTCCACGTTCGCATCAATCCATGGTCGCGATCGTTTCTTAACAAACTGAACTGTTTCATTGATCGCCGCTCTCGCTATTCCAACGTCGATCGCCACATGAATAATTTGGGAAAACGGGCCGCGAGTCGTCGGTTTCCGATAAGCAAGGTATGAGGACAATATCTGATCTTTGCTAACTCGCACATCTCTGAGAACGACCGTCCCGCTTGCGGTGGTTCGTTGTCCAAAGCTGGACCAATCATCAATTACGGTGAGCCCCTCACTCCGCCGATTGACGATGGCGACAACGCGGTTGCCCTCAAGGTCGGTCACGCGAACAGGAACCCAATGCGCAAAGAGAGCGCCCGTCGAGTAGTATTTTTCCCCGCTCAACAGATAGCCGTCCCCATCAGGAACCAGCTTCGTCTGGTTTTCCAAAACCGTTTTCCCTCGCTCGACCGCGGCATTTCCCAGACGCTCTCCTTTTAGAATCCGATCAAAGAAGAATGCTTTCTGCGCTTCCGTACCAACTAACCGAATCTCTTCGACATTTGCGTAATGATTTTGCGGAATCTGGCCCAGCGAAGCGTCCGCTTCAGAGATGATGGCAACAACCTCGCTGAAAACGGGAGTAGACACTCCGGCGCCTCCATATTCTTTGGGCACCGTAATTCCCCAGAGACCGCTCTGAGAAAACCATTCAATCTCCTCGAACGGCAACCGTCGATCCCTGTCGCGATCTCCTGATGTGGGTCGAATTTCTTCGGCGATGCGCCGCGCAGCTTCCAAAGCTTCCTGTTCACTTCCAATTCGGTGCGCTTCTGCCATGCTCGTTCGTCGGTTTTTGTTTTGTTTAATTTGCGACAAGAGTAAATCGTTTTCCAAATCCTTGAAGCAAAAATCTCCCAGCTCACCGAAAACCAACGACCGCCGCTCTTTTCACCGTTGTACGGCTGTAGCGCTCGGTTGCAGCAGCTTTACAAAGTCGTGGGAGGAGATAACCGGCGCGAAGAAGTTGTTAATTCGGCGCAGGGCCGCCGGTTCCTCCTCGGGCTTCTGGCAATCGCAAGCATCGCCGATTACAATTGGTAAATACCCGTTGTCGCGGGCTGCACGGGTATTGCCTTCAACGCACCAATCAAGATGAATGCCCGTAAAAACAATCGTCTCTATTCTCTTCCGGGAGAGCTCAAGCGGTAGTTGTGTTCCAATGAACGAACTTTGCAACGCGAGTTCATTAAATTGCAAATCTCCAGGCTCCACCAGCGCTTTAAGCTCGTCCACAAGCTCATTATCAGCCTTCTTCTTTTCCGCCGAGAAATTAAGCCCTTGGACCCAAGTTTCATATTGCACCTTGTCAAATGCTGATTGCGGATAATTCTCCCGGAAGACTTCATAGCCAATCCAACTGAAGGACCTAAAGTTCTTTGCCGCCCGAGCAGCTTTCACGACTTTTATTGTCGCTGGCAGGCTCGTTCGCTCGCGGTGTTTTTCCGCGCCTTGAGCACCCCACGTTTCGTAAAGAGACTTGTTCTGACTTATAGATACAAAAGCCGCCGGGCGGGAAAGGATTTCCGTTAAATCCAGTTTCTTCCATTGTGGCGCTGGCTCGGGAATCGCCCCGGCAGCGCTGACCGCTGTTTCCGTGGCCTTACTTGTTTCCACTCCAAACCCCACTGCTGACGCACCAGCTAGCACAGCCGCTGTATTCGCCAGGAATCTTCTACGCGACAAATCTGCCGCCTGCCGATTTTCCTCATTCATGATTTCGCCAATTCTTTAGTTTCGCGGACCTCGCAACGCGGAAGCCGAATTCGGTTTCAGCGAAACCAGGCAACAAACCGCGTTGCGCGCTATTCTATACTTAAACTATAGAGTTAACTGAGTTTGACAAGACATTTTATTCACAAGGGCTAGCGGAAGACCCAATGTTAATGACCAGAATTTGTTTTTTACAATTGATTCATGAGATAAAGCCCGAATGACAGTGAAGCACTAGTGTCCCGAAGCATAGGATTTCTCCCCAAGCGTCTCGCTCTCGTTGAGAAGGGAGGGATCGAAGGCGTCGAGGATCGCCTGCTTCCACGCCTGAAATTCGGGGTCGGTTCGCCGGCGGGGCCGGGGCAGGGAAATAAAAAAATCTTCGCTAATTCGCCCAGGCTGGCCCGTCAACACAATCACTCGATCGCTGAAGACTAGCGCTTCCTCCACATCGTGAGTAACGACCAGGAGCGTGGTACGGTCTATCGCCCAGATTTTCAGCAAATGATTTTGTAGTTTTAGTCGGTTGAAGGCGTCCAGGGCACTAAATGGCTCGTCCAACAATACCAATGAAGGGCGGGCGACGAGCGCTCGCGCAATCGCGACCCGCTGGGCCATCCCTCCCGAAAGCTCCCGCGGAAGCGCATGCGCAAAACGCTCGAGGCCGACCTTTGCAATTGCTTCGGTCACCAATTTTTCATCTTCGCGATCAGGTGAAGGTCCGAGACCGAGGCGTACGTTATGTGATACTTTGAGCCAGGGCATCAACCGGGGCTCTTGAAAAATGAAGCTGATCTTACGCTGCGATCGTTGGATGGGTTGCCCATTCCATGATAGTTGTCCCGTCGAAGGCACCTCCAGTCCGGAGATCATTCGTAGCAGCGTGCTTTTGCCGGAGCCACTGGCACCCACGATGCTGACAATCGTTTGCGGCGCAACCTCCAAATTGATCGTCTCAAGCGCGAGAGTTCCGTTCGAAAAGCGTTTGGTGATGTTCTCGAGTCGCAACATCGTCAGGTCCTATAGACATCCTGCCAGTAGAGCCATCGCTCACTGAGCGTCGCGATAACGCCATCGGACAGCTTCCCGCAAATCGCGAACAAGATAACGCTCGACATCATGATTGCAGGACGACCAGTGGCTTGACCGTCGATCAAAAGATATCCCAGTCCTCGGCTCGCCCCCATGATCTCTGCCGCTACGACGAACATCCAACCAACACTTAGACCCTGGCGAAGACCTGTGAGATAGGCGGGCAGACTCGCGGGAAGGATCACCGCTTTCGCCAGCGCGAAACCGCGGAATCCGTTTGCGAGTCCAGCCTCGACCAGCTTCCGATCCACATTCCGCACGCCGTTCATGAGGTTCAGATAAACCGGGAAGAAGGCGCCCAAGGCGATCAAGGAGATCTTGGAACTCTCGCCAATCCCAAGCCACAACAGAAATAGCGGCACCCAGGCCATCGATGGGATACTCCGTAAAGACTGAAGCAGCGGATCCAACAACCGGCGAGCGGTTCCAGAATAGCCAGTCAGCGCACCAAGCACCGTGGCAGCCGATACCCCTATCGCGAACCCCGCCAGGACTCGCAGAGAGGTGGCTTCAAGATGCGAAAGCAGCTCTCCATTCAACGTTATTTTCCACAATTCAGCAGCAATTTGGGCCGGACTGGAGAAGAGACTGCTATCGACCAGGCGGGCCCGGGCTGTGAGTTCCCAACCTGCTATCAAGATGGCCGGCGTTATCCAACCAAGAGTGTTGTGAACCCGAAAAACGCTCCTTTTCGAATGTTCTGCGAAAGGCAACGCCTCATTCTCTTCCGGAAATCCAGCGCTGAAACCGATCGTCCGCTTGTTGGCAGAAGTGCCCATTTCTATTTGTCGACAACTCTGCTCGGGAAGAATTCGGGATCGATCAGGTCAGCGACGACGCGATCGACGTCCGTACCTGGATCAATGACCTGACTCTGCTTTAGGATATCGCCCGAGGCCCGGATGGTTTCACGCTGAATTGGACCAATTGCCGAGTTTGTAAAGTCTGTGCGTTCCCAGACTTTGGCTGCGACGGCATCTGTCAATTTCGCATCGCCAGCAAGGATTTGCCTTGCTTCACTCTGGTGATCAAGCGTCCAGAGCCGCGCCTGCTCGTAAACCGCCAACACTCGCCTTACGAGCTCTGGATGATCTTTCGCGAACGATTCGCGAACGTTCAGAATCCCGTAGCTGTTCCATTGCTTATTTCGGAAAAAGAGAATGTAACCCTTTTCGACTTCTAATTGAGCTGTATAGGGATCAAGTCCGGCCCATGCGTCAACACTCCCTTTTTCGAGCGCCGTCTTCCCATCCGGGTGCTGTAGAGGCACCAGCTCAATATCTTTCTCCGTCAAACCAACGCTACTCAACGCACGCAACAAAAAAATGTGAGGATCCGTCCCCCGCGTGACCGCTACTCGTTTGCCTTTCAGATCTTGTATACGCGAGATTCCCGAGTCCGGCTTCGTAACGAGGGCCGTCCATTCGGGATTTGAATAGACGTAAATCGCTTTGATCGGATTACCGTTCGCTCTGCCCAACAATGCCGCCGCCCCCGCGGCGGAGCCGAAGTCGACGCTTTTACTGCGAAGCAGCTCCAATGCCTTATTGCTGCCGAGACTCTGAGCCCACTCGATCTTGACGCCGTCTTCTTTAAACTCTTTATCAAGCAAACCTTTGTCCTTTATGACCAGACTGAGAGGATTGTAGTAGGCCCAATCCAGCTTGATCGTGTCGATGTGATCCTCAGCTATCCCTCCCCCAGCCCACAAAAACAGAGCAAACAGAACAAGCACGGGTATTCGCTTATCAACTGATCCAGCACAAATGGTTCTCATGGTTGTGTGATAACTGCTTCTCGCACGACGACGGCTTTCGGGATGAGATTCAGCTGAAAAAACGCATCAGCAATCCGCTGTTGATCGCTGATTACCGACGCGTCGATGGGGTTGAAACCGGATGGTTGGCGACGGGCGATTGTTTCCAGAATATTCACGTCGATCCCGACCTGCGGGGAAAGGTATTTCGCCACCTCTTGCGGTTTTTCCGTCGACCACTGCGATGCCTTTTCAACGGACTCCCTGAGAGCTTCAATAACATCGGGATGCGCCTCGACAAACTTCCTGCAGCCAAGAAAAAATTCACGATTTGCAACCAGATTAGAGCCATCCACGAGAATCCGCGCACCGGTTGCCGCCTGGGCAGCAGTAAGATATGGATCCCAAATTGCCCAGGCATCAACGCTGCCACCTTCAAAGGCAGCTCGCGCATCCGCCGGCGGCAGGTAGACCGGATGAATATCCTGGTACTTCAGGCCCGCCTGCTCCAACGCTTTAAGCAGGAAATAATGGACGTTGGACCCTTTATTTAACGCAACCTTCTCCCCTTTCAGGTCTGCAACCGATCGAATTTTGGAGTCCTTCGGAACCAGAATCGCCTCTCCTGCCGGGTAAGGCGGTTCATTTCCAATGTAGACAAGAGGAACTCCGGCAGCCTGCGCAAAAATAGGCGGGGCCTCTCCCGTGTGACCCAAGTCGATGCTCCCTGCATTGAGTGCTTCGAGGAGCTGCGGTCCTGCCGGAAAAAGAAACCAGTCTACATGGATCCCTTTAGCCGCCAGCAGCCTTTCAAACTCCCCCTGGGCTTTGACCACATTAAAACTGCCGTATTTCTGGTAACCAACTCGAACCGTCCTCAATTCCTCATTGCCGCCGTCCGCCGTGGGAACAAAGGAGCCCGCGAACAGACACAGTGCGAGACAAACCGCGAAAGCGGACTGGCCGCAGAACGGAACTCTCCTCACGGCCATCGCAGAGGCGCGGTCACATAGCGAATTAATCGTAATATGCATAACTCCCAACTCGAGAAAACGCCACAATTCAATACTTATTCAGTATTCTTTCTCTCTACTTACTAAGGAGAATTCGCCGAACCGCAAGCGCAATTACAATTAATTCCATCATTCGCAAGGCGCCGGGTCGCTCGAGACTGGAGAGAGCAGTCCCGAGGGTCAGACGCAGAAAGTCAACATTTAACTTGGTAAAGGTCGATTGCGTGGACACAACCCTGAGAGGTTCCATCGCGCCAGTGGTGAACAACTTAAGAAATTGCCACCTAAAATGCTCGCGAACTTGCGTGAAATTCAACAAGAAAAACTCTTGCAAAAACTATTTAACTCTATTTGTAAACTAGAGTATGCATCCGGCCGTAACCTTCGCGCGGCTCCTTGTCCTCCCCGGGTAAGATTTCTGTCAACTGATGTCCTGTCCCCGAAATAAAATTGTTGTTTCTAGTTTCTATTTAGGTGTACCGATAGTGAGCACAACAAAATGGCTCGACGCTTTTGCGCTCTGCCTGGCGGCGGTTGCGGTTGTCGTGGTGGGATTCAAGAACTACCAGGGAGACAATAGCGGCCGGCTCCTGAATGTTTCCTATGACCCAACGCGGGAGGTCTACCAGGAGATCAATTCCAGGTTCATCTTGAAATATGACGCGGAAATCGGGCACCGAGTGAGCATCGAGCAATCCCACGGTGGTTCGTCGCGTCAGGCCCGAGCAGTTGCCGATGGGCTGGCGGCCGACGTATTGACGCTCGCACTTCCCTCGGATATCGAAGGCCTGGCGAAACTTGGGCTCATAGCTGGTGACTGGAGAAGCCGGTTTCCCACAATTCGCAGCCATACTCGTCTACGATCGTTTTCGTGGTGCGTAAAAGCAATCCGAAGCACATCAAAGATTGGGCAGATCTGATCGGGCCCGACGTCACAATCATCACGCCGGATCCCAAGAGCTCGGGGAATGGTAAGCTAAGCGTCCTGGCCGCCTGGGGCTCAGTCATCTATCGGGGCGGAAGCGAAGATCAGGCGCGTGACTTCATCACAAAACTCTTCCAGAACGTGCCGATCATGGGTCAAGGCGCCCGCGAGTCCGCCACGACGTTCGCAATGGCAAAAGAAGGCGACGTACAATTGACGTGGGAAAACGAGGCCTGCCGGGAAGTGGCCGAGTCCAAAGGCGAGTTGGAAGTTGTCTACCCGCAAGTGAGTATCCTGACAGAGCCAAGC
>JAFAKL010000393.1 GCA_019235445.1 Verrucomicrobiota bacterium
CTTAGATCACGAATTGAGCGGTGAACCGGAAGAGGAGAGTCCGGAGATCTCGGCTGCCATCGAGAGAGGAATTCGGTCCTTGCAGGCCGGGGAGCGGACACACACGCTCGGTGAGGCGCGGGAAAGGGTCAGAGAACTTGTCGCTAAGCCTCGTCGGCACTGAACAGGCGACATGTATGTCGTAATTCTTTGGATGCAGCGCAAACCGATTTCGACAACATCGTTCAGTATATCGCTGTTCATTATCCAACGGCCGCTGAAAAGCTGGGATGGGGGTTGATCGATGCTGCCATGAAGTTTACAAACGTTTCCGTACCGCGGATCGCGGGTGCGAAAACATCCACACGTTCGAAAGCTGGTCCACAGTATTACGTGGTTCCCTATCGCGTAAGAGAACCGAACTGCACTGTTGAAGTGCTTGGTTTCACACATGGTGCGCGGATCGAGTAGATGTGCGGAGCCGCGTCAGATCAGCGATGGAGCACGACGCTCCCACTAGCGCAACCGTTTCGAGGCACGCACAAGCGGAACGCCTGTGGTACTTTAGGCCGCCTCCCGAGAACGCCCAAGCGACCCCCCAAATTACCGAGGAGTTCGATCTGATCCTTATGAAGAATTTTCGACTGAACCGTCTTTTTGATCCTGACTCTAAACGCTGCCTTGACGTTGCGGTTGACCATGGTTTTTTTAACGAATTGGCCTTTCTCACCGGCATCGAGGATCTCGCAAAAGCCGTCGACGTCCTGATTGATGCCAACCCAGACGCCATACAACTGACAGTCGGTCAAGCCGAACTTCTGCAGCGCGTGCCTGGCAAGTCAAAGCCTGCGCTTGTACTCCGCACAGACGTCGCCAACGTCTACTCGAAGGAGTTGCCGCGAACGCTTTTCAGCCGCATGATCGAACACCCGGTGGAACAAGCCATTCGCCTGGACGCAGTCTGCGTGGTAGTTAATCTTTTCCGGATTCCCGACCAACCCGAGGTGACTGATCAGTGCATCGAGAATATCCTCCATCTCAAACCCGAATGTGACCGGTACAATCTTCCGCTCATGATTGAACCCCTCGTTTTCCGGCCGAATGCGCAGGCCGGTGGTTATATGGTGGATGGCGATATCACAAAAATTCTTCCACTGGTGCGTCAAGCGGTCGAACTGGGAGCGGATGTGATCAAGGCAGATCCCACCGACGACCCTCAGGAATACCACCGAGTGATTCAGGTCGCGCGCGTCCCGGTGCTGGTTCGGGGTGGCGGCAAGGCGGATGATCTCCAGGTCCTCAAGCGGACGGAGCAAGTGATCGCTCAGGGTGCTGCCGGAATCGTCTACGGACGAAATATCATTCAGCACGCGAACCCGGCCGGCATGACTAAAGCCCTTCTGGCCATCGTCCACCAGGGTGCAAAGGCCGAAGAAGCGGCCGCTTTCCTGAAATGAAATAGCCGGTGGCTCGCCATCGGCGTTCGAATTTTAACTCATTTGGTTGATTACCCAAAACGCGAGATGGTCGATCGCAAAGGAATTCTCGGAGCGGGCAACTGGATCGTTGATCACGTGAAAGTTATCGATGCCTGGCCAAGCCAGGACGCCCTCGCGAACATCATTTCGGAGTACCGCGGCACGGGCGGCTCACCGTTCAACGTTCTGGTTGATCTAGCGAAGCTGGGCGCCGACTTCCCGCTCACCGGCGCAGGGATGATTGGCCAGGATGAAGCGGGCGACTGGCTCCTGGAGGTTTGCCAGAAGTTCGGAGTAAATACCGCCCTGATCCGGCGGAGATGCGAGCAGCCCACGTCGTACACCGACGTGATGACGGTGGCCGGCACCGGGCGAAGGACATTCTTTCACCAAAGAGGCGCTAACATATTATTCGACGAAAGCTCCATTCGTCTTGAAACTTTCGACGCGAAAATTTTCCATCTTGGCTATCTCTTGCTGCTGGACAGGTTGGACGAACCAAGCACCAGCTTCGGGACCCGTGCCGCCGAACTTCTCCAGAACGCCTCCAAACTCGGGTTCATCACGTCGGCAGATGTGGTGAGCGAAGAGAGCAATCGCTTCGCCAGAGTCTTGTTACCGGCGCTGCCTTTTTTGGACATTATTTTTCTGAACGAGTTTGAAGCTGGACAGGCGCTTGGGGTAACAATTCGCCGAGATGAGCAAATCGATGTCCCCGTTCTTTTGCAATCCGCTGCAACGCTCGTGGCGGCGGGTGTACGTCGCTGGGTCATCATTCACTTTCCGGAAGGCGCGCTCGCGCTTTCACCCGATGCAGGACGGATATTTCAGCCAAGCCTCCAAGTGCCTCCAGATCTGATCGCTGGCGCAGCTGGCGCGGGCGATGCCTTCGCCGCGGGTCTCTTGCTGGGTTACCATGACGGTCGCCCCATGGAAGACTGCCTGGTTTATGGCGTCTGCGCAGCGGCAGCGTCTTTGCGTCATCCAAGCACTTCCGGAAGCGTAGAAAATATCACCGCCTGCCTGGCGCTGGCCGACGATTTTGGATACCGCCGCCCGCTTCTATAACAACTGTCCTGTCCCGCACCAGTTTTACCTTCTAGCGATGTGATTTTGCCAGGTTTTGCCCCGGCGACCGTTAAACTGGTCGGCGATGGTACGCTAGTGCTAGTTCACGCGCCGGTGGACCAGCCGCAACCAATGACAGTAATCTCTGCGCCTGCCCTGCCATCGCCCATGCTCCACAAAAAGCAGGGCGCCGGCAATTAATTCGGAACCGATGCCGGTAGCAAAAACTCCCAGTCGCCAATCTTCAGGAAGCGCCAAACACACGAAAGGCACGATCGAGACAGCGATGAGGAAGATAATCAGGTGTGAAATTGTCCGCCGAGTGGATTGGAGTCGCCGAAACAAAAACACGGCTCTTTGAAAATCGTCCTCGCTGCAATGAGATTCGCCAGACGGTTGCCCTAGATTGCGGAAAAATCGCTCGGGTGAAAGTTGCGCCTGGGGCCGAAACAGATCGTCGAATGACGGTAACCTTTTTGGGTGATCCGAGAAGTAGTCTTCGTTATTTAAGTCCGTGGAAGACATCCGTAAGAGAGCGCAATGGACCAAATAAACGAATCTCACCACCTTCCACCCCTGTTGTCAAATCGCTTCCAGGACCTTCCACAGTTTTGATGCTGGTTCGCTGGGTGAGCCCGTTTGATAGGAGTTAGCGCCCCAGCCCAAGCTCGAACCGAAACATTCTATCATCCTACCGCGGGCGGTTAGCAGCTTCGAGATTCTCTCTCACAATGGTCAAAAGCTGATCGGGCCGAAAGGGCTTTCGCAATATCATCCCCTTCCAGGGCAGCCTATTCACAGTGGGATCGTGCTGCGCGGCACCCGTCATCAAGAGCACTGGCAAACCCGGTTGCTGCTGGCGAACTCGCCGTGCCAGTTCCAATCCGTCGAAAGAGCCTGGCATGACAATGTCAGTCAACAAAAGGCAGATCTCATGCCTATCCACAATCAGATCCCATGCTTCGCCTCCATTCCGGGCGCTAAGCACACGATATCCAGCCCGTTCCAGAACCAGCCGCACATACTCCAGTAGAGGTTCCTCATCGTCTACGATCAGGATCGTAGCAGACGGCGTGAGAGGGTTAGGAAGCATGTGTTTGCCACTTTGATGTCGCGGATTGCCTACCTGTCCGGTTCTCACCCGCTCTATGGAGAAGATATTCAGTTTGAAGGATTTTGCCGCAACATTTTCCACCTCGCTAAATCCGGCGCCGCCATCGTCGTGACCGCGAATCCTGGCTGTCACCCTCTATAAAAAGACCAAGCCAAAGGCTCAACGATTCAGGTTTTCCACCTCATGAGCCTTCTCGTCTCTTGGCCTGCCGCCCGAGCAAACCCCACCCTTAATTGAGCTTCTCGTAGCCTCTCAGCGTGAGAAATTCCACGAATTGATCGTTGGTCGTCAATTCATCGAAAAGGGTCACCGCTTCGTCAAATTTTCCTTGCGCGAACTGCTTTTCGCCAAGCATCGATTTGATTTTCTCCAGTTCTTCGGCAAGCAGGGTGTGAAATAGGTCTTTCGTCACTTTCCGGCCGTCGGCCAGGACACCGCGAGAATTTCGAATCCATTGCCAAACTTGAGCCCTGGATATCTCCGCCGTCGCTGCATCTTCCATCAGGTTGAAGATTGGCACAGCGCCGGAGCCCCGGAGCCAGGCTTCTATATATTGAATGCCGACGCTGATGTTCGTCCGGAGCCCCTTTTCCGTGATTGGCTCTTTCGGACCAAAATCCAAAATATCGGCTGCGCCAACCCTCACATCCTCCCGCTTGCGATCGATCTGGTTGGGACTCTTCATTACCGCGTTAAACGCCTCGAGAGCCACGGACACAAGACCGGGATGAGCCACCCAGGTGCCGTCGTGCCCGTCGTTCGCTTCTCGTTCTTTGTCGGCCCTCACTTTCGCAAAAGCCTCGGCGTTTGCTTTCTCGTCGTTTTTGATCGGAATTTGCGCCGCCATACCGCCCATTGCATGAACTCCTCTCCGGTGACATGTCTTGATGCAAAGGAGCGAATACGACCGCATGAAATGAGTCGTCATCGTCACCAGGGCGCGGTCCGCCAGGACGAATTGCGGGTCGTTCCGGAATCGTTTGATGCAGCTGAAGATGTAATCCCAGCGGCCACAATTCAGGCCCGCGGAATGTTCTCGAAGTTCATAAAGGATCTCGTCCATCTCGAAAGCAGCTAAAATGGTTTCGATCAGTACCGTGGCACGGATCGTCCCGCGCGGAATGCCGATCTGGTCCTGGGCTAACAAGAACACGTCATTCCATAACCGTGCTTCGAGATGACTTTCCAATTTCGGCAGATAGAAATAAGGACCCGAGCCTCGCCCAATGAGTTCCTTGGCGTTATGAAAGAGATATAAGAGCAAGTCGAACAATCCCCCTGAAACAGGCTGGCCATCGACCAGCACGTGTTTCTCCACAAGATGCCAACCCCGAGGACGGACAAACAGGACGGCCAGTCGCTCCTTCAGTCGGTACTCCTTGCCGTCAGGACTTTTGAATTCGATCTTTCGACGTATCGCGTCCGACAAGTTTAACTGACCTTCAATCATGTTTAACCACGTTGGCGCATTCGCATCTTCGCAGTCTGCCATGAACACTTTGGCGCCGGAATTAAGCGCATTGATGATCATTTTCCGATCGGTCGGACCCGTGATCTCGACCCGCCGATCCTGAAGGTCGGGGGGAATGGAAGCGGCCGTCCAGTCGCTTTCACGAACTTCTGCGGTTGCTGACAGAAACCCGGGCCGCTGGCCCGCATCTAATTCTCTTTGCCGCTCCTCCCTGCGCTCTAGCAGTTCCATCCGCCGCGTATTAAACTCCCGATGCGCCTTCGCGATAAGCGTAAGGGCCTCATAACTTAAGATCTGGGTGGCGGCTTGAGAAATCTCCCCAGTCACTACGACACCATCTGGCAATTGAAGTTTCATATCTGAATCCGAGAGCCTAAATCCATCACCCCCGAAAAGCCAACAACCTTAAGCCATTCAAACACACCAGCACGGTACTCCCCTCATGTCCGATGACTCCAATCGGCAGAGGCAGATGGAATCCAAGGGCGGACGCGACCAACACCACGATGACCGCCAGAGAAAAAGCCAGATTTTGAAAGATGATAGTCTGCGACCTGCGGCTGAGCCTTAGCGCAAACGGAATATTTCTGAGGTTGTCGCTCATCAGAACCACATCGGCTGTTTCCATGGCAACATCGGTACCCGCCGCTCCCATTGCGATTCCCACGTCCGCCGTGGCGAGGGCCGGCGCATCATTAATCCCGTCCCCAACCATCGCGACGCGACCGAATTTCTTCAGGGCCCGGATGGCCTCCACTTTCCCTTCGGGCAGCAAATGGGAAAACACCTCGTCGATCCCGGCTCGGCGACCGATTGCCCGCGCGACTCGGTCGTGATCGCCCGTCAACATGACTATTTTTTTTACTCCGATCGATCTCAGTTTTTGCACCACTTCAATAGCATCCGGCCGAAGCGAGTCCGCCACTGCGATCAGCCCCAGGACCTTCGCGCGGCTCTTCCCGACCGCAGCGTCGTCGCCGGAACAGGGCACACTATCCCGATCAACCGCCAGCAGTTCGCCAACGACCATCACTGTCCTGCCTTCATCGTGTAATCGAGATATCTCCGGACGAACAAGGTCCAGGTTTTCAGCCGCGTTCTCCTCGAACAATTCAATGTTTCCCACCGCAATGGTGCACCGGCCCAGAGTCCCAATCACTCCCCGACCTGTGTAGGACCAAAATCCTTGGCATTCCTGCAGAGTGAGATCTCTGGATCGAGCGAAATCAACAATTGCTTTGGCCAGCGGATGCTCCGAGCGCGATTCCACAGAAGCCGCGAGCTGCAGGAGTGCATCTGCCTCTTCATCCTGGAAGCGGGTCGCCGCACGTAAGGGAGAAGACAGATCAGCGAGAGAAAAAACGCCCGTTACCTCGGGCTTGCCGATGGTCAAAGTTCCCGTTTTATCGAACCCGATAACTTCCACCCGCGCCAGCTGCTCCAGATACGCGCCGCCCTTGAAAAGAACGCCTCGGCGTGCGCCGCAGCCAATGGCCGACAAAATAGAAGCGGGAGTGCTAATGATGAGCGCGCACGGAGACGCGACCACCATCACCGTCATGGCTCGGTAAAATACGTCGTGAAACGGTTGACTGAAAATCAGACATGGAATCAGAATCAGGGCGACTGTAAACAGCACCACACCTGTCGCATAGGTTTGTTCAGCCTTTTCCAGAAAACGCTGTGTATTCGCCTTCTCGGCTTGCGCTTCTTCAACCATACGGATGAGCTTCGCAATCGTCGAATCCCGGGCCAATCTGCTGACCCGCACAGTGAGGCCGCCTGTCTGATTGATCGTTCCAGCAAACACCGACTCCCCGGGACGCTTCGTTACCGGAATCGATTCGCCGGTCAGCGACGACTCGTCCAAGCTGCTTTCGCCCTCGCTGATGACGCTGTCGAGCGGGATAGCTTCGCCGGGCCGGATCAACACGATGTCACCAATCTGCAGCTCTTCGAGCGGCAACCGGTGAAGTTCGCCATCTTTCCGGCACAATGCTTCTGTGGGGCGTAACTTCATCAGCGATCGAATCGCACTTCGTGTCCGGCTGATGGCAAGGTCCTGAAGAAGGTTTGAAAACGAGAACAGAAAGAGCAACATAGCCCCTTCAAACGGTGCGCCTACATACGCGGCGCCAAGCGCAGCGAGGACCATCAGAATATCCACATCGATCTTGCCTTCTTTGATCGACTCGATTCCGTTCAACACTCCAAAATAGCCTCCGAAGAAGTAAGCGCCGGCAAACAGGAGGGCCCAAAGGATTCCTCTGCCGTTGTATCGCTCGGCCAACAACCCGGTGAGCATCAGGAGCAACGTCGCTCCGACAAATATTGCCTCCAAACGGCCCAGGAATCTCTGGTCACCCTCCAGGGCTTGTGCCGGGTGCGCCTCTTGAATATTTTCGGGCCGCTCGTCCGACAGGAGAACGCCGGGAATGGACGACCTCGCCTGAAATCCGGCCGTTTCCCCGAACCCGGTGCTCGCCCCGCTAAAGCTTAGTTTGAGGATTCGATCGCGAAAACTGGCAGTGGCGCGTCGAACCCCGGGTGACAGAGAAGGAGATTGTTCCACTCGCAGGACGCATGCTTCGCAAGTCCCCTGGTTGAGTCGCCCAGAACAGCTTTGCGACTGCGTTAGCAATTGCGGCGCGAATCGATGCGCAACATGTGCGACGCGCTCGTCGGAAATGATCCGCGAGTCGTAGTCTATTGAAAACGAGCGCGACCGGCAGTCCACGACGGTATTCAATACTCCCGGCTGCGTCTTCAAGAGTCGCTCAACGCAACCGGCGCAGGTCGCATCAAAGTTTGTCGCGTGAAAATCCACAATACTTATTAACAACAAATCGGCTTAAATCCAATCGGCTACGACCGGGTCACATCGACCTCTGGAGAAGCTATCCCCCTCGTCAGGAGGAAGTCACGCCAAGCCAAATGAAAGACTTTTCCCGGAAGAGCAGCGACCGGATCACTGATGATTCGTTCGCCGGCAAGTCGTTGTGCCTTTAAATCGGGGTCTCTAGTTTGGTGGACCTCAGGTGGATGGTCTTGTGTGCGAGGTCGTGGTAGGCCTCGATCATTCGCACCGTTTTGCTCCGCGCGCGCATCAAGATCGAATGCGTGACGGCGGTGCGTCCGCTGACGCGAACGCCCCGCAGAAGCGGGCTATCGCTGACACCCGTCGCGCAGAAAATGATGTTGTTGCCTCTGGCAAGGTCCGATGCATAAAAAACCCGCTGCAATTCCTGGGTCAAGCCCTGGTCCATTATCCGTTTTTTTTCTTCCTCGTCTCGGGGCCACATCATTGTCTGAAGATCGCCGCCAAGACACCGAATCGCGGCTGCCGCCAGCACCGCCTCAGGCGCTCCGCCTATCCCTGCATAAAGGTCGACGCCGCTCCCAGGCATCGAAGGGGCAATTGCGGCTGTGATATCCCCATCCGAGATCATCCGAACCATAGCAGTCGAAGATCGGATCGCATCGACCAGTCGGCTATGTCGCGGACGATCAAGCACGACCACCGCCAGGTCCCGGATGCGCTTGCGCAACGCTTTTGCCACAATCGGAATGATCTCTTCGATCGGATTGCGGATGGAAACGATGTCAATCCCAGTCATTTGCATGTAACGAACGACCTTTTCCCCGTAGGCCAGTTTCATCATATAAAAGGTCGGAATGTCCTTCAGAGAAATTTCAGTGCTTTCCTCTGGAGACGCAGCAGCCAGGCAGCAGATCGATCCGGGCAAACCTTTGGAAACGTTGGTTGTGCCGTCGATTGGGTCCAGGGCCAGATCAAATTTATGGCTGCCCGGTGTCCAGGTGCCAAGGTGTTCCCCCTTGAAAATCCCGGGAGCATTATCTTTTATCCCCTCGCCGATGACCACCTCGCCGCAAATGTGCACCAGATCGAACATTCCCCGGATCGCATCGCACGCGGCAGCATCCGCTTTTTCCTTTTCGCCCCTGCCGATCCACGGCAGCGTGTTGAGAGCCGCCGCTTCGGTGGCGCGAAGAAAATCGAACTCAATGATCCGTTCCAGGTCTGCGTAAGGTTGCCGGTGCGTGCGCATGGCAGTGAAGTCAAAGTAAGATCGGGTAAGAATCATTCAAGCGCTGTCTCGCTCTCCCGATCGTCCTCGCCATCGTCTTGGTCCTTGATTGACGTATGTGTACAGCGAAATTGCCGCTCTCCCTTCCCGGGACGGTTTCCGTTCTTGGCTTCGCCATTTTGATGCAGGCTCGCCAATGCATCAGGCCGAATCGAGTTCATCATTGTCTTGTTTATGGACTGGTCATTCGCTTCCGGCTGCTCCCCACCCCG